>QHOI01000110.1 GCA_003218705.1 Verrucomicrobiota bacterium
AAAATGATTCGGGAATTTCGCCGGCTCCACTTTGACCAGATCGGATTTGACGTGCTCGACGATTCGGTTGCGAACGCGGTCAGGTAAAAGATCGACAATCGCCCCGTGAATCTCGGACGGCGCGGCAAAGGCCCAGCCTTCCTTGCCGCTGCCGTTAACAATCTTGGCGATTTGATCGGCCAGCTCTTTGGTAATCCGGCGATCGGTTTCGGTTTCCAGTTTACTCTCGGCGATGGAAGCAGCGCCCCGATGCGCGCCCGCGCTTTCGGTGACAGGAAAACGTCCGGCCAAGTCGGTCACCTTGTCGATGAGTTTGCCGTGCGCATCGGTGATATCGAAGGCCTGGATTAATTTTAAACTCGGCCCGCGGGTGGGCGTTTCGTTGACCCGGTACGCCTTCAAGCTGCCGCGATCTGCTGCGATTACGAGTGAAGCCGGTATCATAGGCTAACTGGACGAGCGTCTTCCCGGCGCGTCAAAGAAGCGCTCATCAACTCTCTATAATAGAATCGCGCCGCGTTGCAATCTTGCGTTGATCGAAAATTCGCGCGCTATTTTTTCCCCGCGCGCTCCTCCTCGCCCGTAATTGCGGCGAGAGCTGCGACAGCGCGCTTCTTCCACGACTCATGCCGCGCGCGCGGTTGCTCGCCCCGACTCAGCTTGAACAAATATGTCGTCCGTTCATTAAGATCGACATCGTCGCCGGACGAAGATTTTTTCGGTTGCTTGAGAAAGCCGTCCTCGTTCGTGGTATCGAGAATCTGTTCCCACTCGAGATGTTCCTCACCTGGAAGCAGGAACGGAATTGGTTCGTGATGCGCGTTAATCAAAAGCAAAAAAGTATCGTCGCGTACTGGATCACCGTGCAGATCGATCAGGTCGGCAGCGTCGCCGCTGATGAGCATCCCGAGACAACGCACAAACGGCGAGTTCCATTCCTCTTCGCTCATTTCGTTGCCGCCGGGATTAAACCACATCACGTCTTTGATCTCGCCGCCGCGGACGCGCCGGCCCTGAAAAAACTTCGGACGGCGAAAGACCGCGTGTTCGCGTCTTAGCTGAATTAATTTTCGGGTGAACTCGAGCAAGCGGTTCTGTTTCTCATCGCGCCGCCAATTCAACCAGCTGATCTCGTTGTCCTGGCAATAGGCGTTGTTGTTCCCCTCCTGCGTCCGGCCGAATTCATCGCCGCCCAAAAGCATCGGCACGCCTTGTGACAAAAAGAGCATCGTCAAAAAATTGCGCTGCTGCCGCCGGCGCAAACTGTTGACGCTGGGATCGTCGGTTGGGCCTTCAACGCCGCAGTTCCAGGAACGGTTGTGATTGTCGCCGTCGCGGTTCTCGTCGCCGTTGGCATCGTTGCGCTTGTCGTTGTAACTGACAAGATCATTGAGCGTGTATCCGTCGTGTGACGTGATGAAGTTGACGCTGGCGTAGGGTCGTCGGCCGTCGTGCTGATAAAGATCGGGACTGCCGGTCAATCGATACGCCACTTCGCCAATGAAACCTTCGTCCCCGCGCCAAAAACTGCGCATCGCGTCGCGAAATTTTCCGTTCCACTCCGAAAACGGCACCGGGAACTTGCCAACCTGATAGCCGCCTTCACCGACATCCCACGGCTCCGCGATTAATTTCACCTGCGAAAGAATCGGGTCCTGCTGAATGACTTTGAAGAAGGCGTGGAATTTGTTGAAGCCGGTACCGTCCCGCGCCAGCGCCGGCGCGAGATCGAACCGGAAACCGTCCACCCGCATTTCCGTCACCCAATAGCGCAAGCTATCCATCACCATCTGCAATGTGCGCGGACAAAGTGTATCCAGGGTGTTGCCGGTGCCGGTGTAGTCTAAATAGAAACGCGGATTGTCGGCCATCAGACGGTAATTCGCCGGATTATCAATGCCGCGGAAACAGATGGTCGGACCGAGATGATTTCCTTCGCCGGTGTGATTATAGACAACATCGAGAATCACTTCGACGCCAGCGGCGTGGAGATTGCGCACCATTCCCTTGAATTCGGTCACTTCCGAACCCGGCTCGGGATTGCTCGAATACCGGGCGTGCGGTGCGAAAAAACCGATCGTCTGGTAACCCCAATAGTTGATCAGGCCGCGATCGACCAAATATTTCTCGTCGAGATGCGTGTGCACCGGCAACAACTCAACCGCGGTCACGCCCAGAGTTTTTAGATAGCGAATCGCCTGCTCGTTCGCGACTCCGGCATAAGTGCCGCGCAATTTCTCCGGCACCTCTTGCCAAAGTTTCGTGAACCCTTTGACGTGCACTTCATAGATCACTGTTTCCGCGAGTGACGTATTCGGCCGTTTCTCATCACCCCAATCGAATCCGCCGTCGATCACGACTGATTTCGGCATCGCCCAGGCGTTGTCGCGAGAATCCCGGGTGAGGTCCTCCGCCTTGTCACCGACCACGTAACCGAACATTTCGTCGGACCAATTGATCTGGCCCGCGATCGCCTTCGCGTAAGGATCGAGCAACAACTTCGAATCGTTGAAACGCAGGCCGTGATTCGGATCGTACGGGCCGGCAACGCGGTAACCGTAGAGTTGTCCCGGCCGCGCATCAGGCAAAAACACGTGCCACACTTGCTCGGTTTGTTCGCGCAAAGGAATGCGCACGTTTTCTTTTGCCGCATCGAGATCGTCGAACAAGCAAAGATGGACATCGGTCGCGTGTTCGGAAAAAATCGCGAAATTGACGCCGTTGCCGAGCCAGGTGGCGCCGAGCGGATAGGGTTTTCCGGGCCAGGTTTTAATCGTCGTCATACAAGCGGGTCAGCTTATGATCGCGGACGCCGCCCCAAATTAGGTGGCGCATCAGGGTGAATCAGCGCGCGCACATTCTCCATTCGATACAATCCCAACACAAACTGCATTTCCTGATTCTTCGTGACCAAGCTCGATTCCAATTCCGCGGGGGTATCGTCGCGCAGCGGCATAATAACCCATTTCGCCGCGGCCATTTGTTCCGCGGTCGGCGCACCTGGCTGGTGGCGATGCAGAAAAAACTGGAGCGTATTGTATCCAGTGCCAATAAATACCACAGGCTCGTTGTCGATCCTGCTCTCCACTTCACACGCAAATAGCTTCAAGTTTTCGCCGCCGCGATCTTTGCCGGTCTTACGAAAGTGTTTTACGCTCAGTCCAAGCGCAAGCACCAGAGCGAGTGCCGCGACCTGCCAGAGCCGGACGCGAAATCTTCGCAAGTAAGTGGCACAAAAATAAGCGGCCAGGATCGCTGCCGCCGGATAAGCGGGCAGGATGTAATCGGCATTCTTGCGCACGGCTAGAGCGAAGAACGCGAGGACTAGAAATATCCACAGGATTGCGGGCGCAAGTGGATGCTGAAACCACCGCTTCCAGCCGATGGCGCAAAGTGCGCCGATACTCGGAATCGACCATGGCAGAAACCGCTGAACAAACCAGACTGGGGTTTGCAGAATAAGTTTGAAGGCAACCATTGGACCACCAGTGTAACGTTTCCCTCCGAATTGGTGATCCAATCCCAACGTTGGTCCGATTAGCTCGCGGCCGACGAGATCTTTAAAAAACGGCGCCGGATAACGGATCGCGGTCGGCACTGCCCAGAGCGAGAATATCCCGATTCCAACCAAGATTACCCACCACCAGTGACCACGCCGGATAAAGCCTGGTCGGCCGCGGATTATCCACGCGGCCAGCGGCAGATAAATTATCGGAACGAGCGCGGCCGGGCCTTTGGTCAACGCCGCCAGGCCGATGGCGATCGAAAACCCGCCGATGTTGATCTTGTTGGGTTCATTTTCACATATGATCGCGGTCGCGAACATCCAGGCCGCGGTCAGAAACAGCACCAGCACCGGATCTGGACGACAATGATAGATCATTGTCATATTGGCCGGATTCACCAGCCAGGCGGCCCCGGCGATAAACGCAGCTTCATCTGCGACGATCGCGATCTCGGGAATTTGTCGGAATAAATTGCGTGCGATTGTAACGGTCAGGGCGGTGGTCAGCAGTGTCCCTGCGACCATTGGCCACTTCACCGCCCACTCTTGCCAGAAACCCAGCGCAACCACCGGCACTGCCATCCAATTCACTAATGGTGGTTTCGTCGCAACGTGCCCAAACATGTCGCGCGGAAGCAACCATCGACCGTTCACGACAATATCGGCTGTGTAAGACACGGTCCGCGGTTGATCGAATCGTTGCAGCGCGCTTGGAGCAGTCACACGGGACGAGAGCATTACTACGGCGCAGCACCCCAACAGGATCTGACATAAGGTTCGGCCTTTCACCATCATTGCCTGATGGTTTCAATTTGTTCTGCGCCGCGCAAGCACGCCGATGCGATTCAACTAGCCGCGCAGCTGACAGAATTCCCGCTTAGCCGAGTTTGTGATGGAGGAAGACCGCGAGCAAGCCCAGACTGATAGTGCCTGCAATCAGAAACGTGCCCGGAGACGGCTCTCGCAGAGCGAGGAACAAGAGGAAAACCTGCATGATTGCTTTGGCTAACGGCTTTGGGGTATGAATCGGATTGCAACGCGAGAGTGGTCGCCATCCAACAAAACTTTTTCCCGGACCAGCTTCAAAAACCAATTCATGAAAAGAGGTAGAACTTGATCTGATTTTCTCGTAACCGAGAGTACCGTCCACTTCGGAGTGCCAGGGCGATCAACATTCTTACTCGCTGCCGATCAACCTCAACTCAAGTTACCGTCCGGATAGGTTTCACGACCACATCTCGAGAGAGAGGACCCAGTTATATCATTTACTCTGCTTGTCGGCTATCGAGATAAAGGACGACGAAGGCGATCCCGAGGAGCGGTTGAAGAATTCGTTGCAAAATACTCAGAGCCAAAACCGGATAATTGACTCCGTGCGTTTGCAGGCTGGCGTTCATTTTTTGGAGAAGCGCTTGTGGATCCTGGGTGCGGGTGAGTTCGACGAAATAGTCGCGCAACATTGGCCACGCCGGAGTGATGGTGATAGCCAGAACAAACGCGACCCAAAGCGAGACAATGAGCGCGCCGCGCCAAAGTGGGCGTTGATACCACGGGAGATCCCGCCCGCTGCGCGCGAGTCTCCTGCTTTCACGGAGGGCCTCGTTCGTGTTCGCGTTTTCGAGCACGGTGAATTGCTGCCAGAAAAGAACGTTGATGAAGAATCGGCCGAACAACCAAACTTGAAAGGCAAGCAAGCCGAGCGCGAGCACGATTGAGAAGAGCGTCGCTGAGGTCACGACCATGATCGCGATGCCGAGAGCGAACAGGATCAGCAAAAAGAAAACGCCGTAGACAAACAGGCCGAGACCGGCCACCCGCGGCCAATATTTGACCGCCGCATTAAGGACGCTGAAAAAACCGATCCGATGTCCGGTCGCAAACTCGGCGGTGAGAATCTGGATGCCGGCAATGTAAATTGGAATCAAAACAAGTCGCAGCACGAGCATGCATAATCCGAACGCGACCGCAACGAGTGATCGCAGATCGACATTCACACCCGGCGCGGTGTCGATGAAACGACTGGTGAGCTCGGCGCAGACAATCGGGACGATGCTCAGCAATGAGAGGCAGAAGAATTGAAAGAAACCTCGAAAATAAATTCGAAAGGTTTCGACCAAAATATTCCGACTTGGCGGTCTGCTCTTCGATTTCTGATCGCTGATTTCCTTTGGCTCGCCGGAGCCTTGCGTGTAGGCGGCTGATCGCTGATTTCTGGCTGGTCCTTGCACCGGCGGTGGTTCGACTTGAAACAAGCCAGGAATGTCGCCGGCCGTTTTCCAATGAGCCTCGTTGACATCGGCCTGTTGGGCGGGATTTGCCGGCAACACCCGACCGTCTGCTTTCCATTCACGCAACGTCGCCAGATCAGCAGGGCCATATTCTTTTCCCTGAACTCGAATGATCCACTGCTCGGCCATGCCCTCATCATTGGACAGGATTCACCGGATTAACAGAGCGTTTTGCTTAAGCGAATTTGCAGGTTCGGTTTTGAAATCCGCAGAATCCAGTTAATCCTCTCTTCTAGTGAAACTGCTCTTAATAGACGGACATTATTACGTTTACCGGTCGTTCTTCGCGATCCCGAACCTGTCCAACTCGCGAGGCGAGCCGACGAACGCAATTTTTGGTTTCACCAAGACGCTGCGCTTGATGATCAAGCATCTGCAGCCGGAGCTGGGAGCGGTGTTTTGGGATGAAGGCATGCCGGAAAGGCGGGTGAAATTGCAACCGGCTTACAAAGAGACGCGCAAAGAGATGCCGTTGCCAATGGTGCCGCAGCTCGACTTCATTCAAAAGCTTACCCCCCTCCTCGGATTCAAAAACATTTCGCTCCCCAACACTGAGGCCGACGATTTGATGGGCTGCTACGCGATGGCCGCGTGCAAGCGCAAAGGAATGGAAGTGGTCTTGGCCACGAACGACAAAGATTTGTATCAGCTAATCGGGCGGTGCGTGAAAGTTTACACGACGGCCAAAGCCGATCTCGCTTCTCCGAAAGACGGGTTCGCGTTACTCGGCGAGGAACAAGCGACTGCGAAATGGGACGTGCCGCCGAAACTGATCGGCGATGTGCTGGCGATTTCGGGAGATTCGGTCGACAACATCCCCGGCGCCGGTATCGGACGGAAAACTGCGGCCGGATTAGTCCGCGAATTCGGCGGCCTGGAAAAGCTGCTTGCGAACATCGACAAGGTGAAAAGCAATCGTAATCGGGAAAAGCTCACCACCGCGCGCGCCCAAATTTTGCAGAACCGAAAAATGGTGGAGCTCGATTGTCATATGGAATTGCCAATCCCCATCGATGACCTCAGGATCCAACCGGATTACTCGGCGCTGATCGACCAACTGGAGAAATGCGAGTTCAAGTCGTTATTGCAGGAGGTAAAAACCGAGGCGGCGCGGGTCGGCGGTTCGACGCAAGAGGAGATGAAGTTGTAAGCGCCTGGCGCAGTTTATCTTACTCAGTCCGAAAAAATCGTAAATAATTCGAACGCCGGCCGCTGGGCGCTGTCCAAATTAACAGGTTAAGGCGATTCGGGTGGTTGCACGTTTCTTGTATTTGCTGTTTCTCCTTGGCGTGCGCTGCCCGAATCTTTTTTTGTACCGATGTCGCGCGGGCGAGTCCGAGCCGGAATGGCAAAGTCAATCGCCCCTATCCTTTACGCGGAAAGTGCTCTGAATTGCGGTGTTGCGGCGCGCCTGGCGAAAATGGTTTGATAGCAATCGCGCTTTATGCAGACCGATACCAGCCCGTTCGGCCTCCGCGGCTTTCTGATCGATGCACCACAGTTCGGCACTTTGCGCGGCCGACCCAATGGCGCGGTCTTGATCGACAATGGAAAAATTTCGAAAATCGGCGACTACGACGATCTGCGCCGGCTGCACCCGAATTCAATTCGCTGGCTCGACCGGCGGCCGGCCGCGATTTTTCCGGGCTTAATCGATTGTCACACGCATCTGCCGCAATACTCGGTCGTGGCGCGCGGCGAAAGCGAGCTGTTGCCATGGCTGCGGCAGCACATTTTTCCGGTCGAGCGGGAGTTTACCGGACCGAAAGCGCGCGCCGAAGCGCCCGCGTTTTTTCAAGAGCTGGTGCGCAATGGCACCACCACGGTGATGGCCTACGCGGCGATTTATGAAGACAGTTGCGATGCCGGCTTCGAGGCCGCCAAGCAAAGCGGCATGCGCGCGATCCTCGGGAAAATGATGATGGATCTCGGCTCCTACGGCCAGCTCCAGCCGAAAAAAGTGCTCTCAATTTCGCTGCTCGAGAGCGAGCGTCTTTGTCGGAAATGGCATCGGTCCGAGGAAGGCCGGCTTGAGTACGCGTTCAGTCCCCGTTTCGCCGTTACCTGTTCGGAAAAAATGATGCGTGGCGCCGCGGAGCTGGCCGCGCGGTTTGAAGCCTATTTGCAAACACACCTGGCGGAAAACCGCGAGGAGCTGGAGAAAGTGCACCACCTTTATATGAGCGCGCGCGACTACACCCACGTCTATGAAAAATGCGGAATGCTCACGCCGCGCACCGTGGTCGGCCATTGCATTCATCTCAATCCCCGAGAAATCGCCGCGATCGCCGCGGCGCAGTCGAGCGTGGCGCATTGTCCGAGCTCAAATCTTTTTCTCGGCAGCGGCCTGATGAAGCTCGATCAACTTTTGAAAGCTGGAATCAACGTCGGACTCGGTTCGGATGTG
Source organism: Verrucomicrobiota bacterium (assembly GCA_003218705.1). GTDB lineage: Bacteria > Verrucomicrobiota > Verrucomicrobiia > Chthoniobacterales > UBA10450 > AV40. Next base: position 8,201 of record QHOI01000110.1, read on the forward strand.
GCCGGCGGGCCGGAATTAAATATGTGGCAGGTAATGCGCGCGGCGATTGAAGTGCAAAAAGCGCGCAGCGCCTACGAACCGAATTTGCGACCGCTTCGTCCCAGCGAAGCGTTTTATCTCGCCACCCTCGGCGGCGCACGTGCGCTCGGGAAAGCCCATATCATCGGCTCACTCGATTCCGGTAAAGAAGCGGACCTGATCGTTGTCGACCTGGCCGCGCTTTTGCCCTATCCAAACGAGGATGCTTTGGCCGAACTTACGCCCGAGGACGTAGTGGCGCTCTGCATTTATCGCGGCGGCCCGCAAGCGAATCTGGAAACGTACGTTCGCGGCAAATGCATTTACCAAGCACTAAGCCCGGCCGGCCCGCTATGAAACGAATCAGTGTCGATCCAATCGATGTCGCCTTGAGCGAAGACATTGGCGAGGGTGATCTGACCACAGATTCCTTCGTCTCGAAGAATCAGCAGGCGACGGCGCGAATTGTGGCTCACGAGCGCGCCACTCTTGCCGGCACAGAAACAGCCGCAGAAGTTTTCCGTCGTGTCGATGGGGCGGTTGAAATCACAGTTGTCAAAAACGACGGTAGCGAGATAGACGCTGGCGACAGTGTGATCGAACTTCGCGGCCAAGCGCGCTCGATTCTAAGAGCTGAGCGGGTGGCGCTGAATTTTTTGCAGCGTTTGTCTGGAATCGCCACGCTCACTCGAAAGTTTGTCGACGCTGCCGGAACCGATCACGTGAAGATTCTCGACACCCGCAAAACGACGCCGGGTTTGCGCGCGCTGGAGAAAGCGGCCGTGGTCACGGGCGGTGGCGCCAATCATCGTTTCGGTTTGTTCGACATGGTGCTGCTGAAAGACAATCACCTGACCGTTAGCGCGGGATTTGCCGCGGTCGCAAAAGCAGTGCAAAAATTCCGCGAGACGCGACCGAATGTTCGAATTGAAGTTGAGGCCGACGCGCTCGAGCAAGTTCGCGCGTTTCTGCAAGTCGACGGCATTGACGTGATTCTCCTCGACAATATGAAGCCGGCGCAGATTCGGGAGGCGATCGCGCTTGGCAAAGACAAAGTAAAATTTGAAGCGAGCGGTGGCGTCACCTTGAAAAACATTCGGCAAATCGCGGCCACCGGCGTCGATTATATTTCCATCGGCGCCCTTACCCATTCTCCACGGGCGATCGATTTCTCTCTCGAGCTAACGCCGCTCACTGCATGACAACATTCGACGCGCTGAGTGCCGAGAAACTCCGCGCCGATCTCGATTCTGCGATCATCGGCCGCGACCTTGTTGTGGTCGACGAGACAACATCGACGAACGATTCGGTTTTGGAACGCACTTTGCCATCAACGGCGGAAGGTCTGGTCGTATTCGCGGAGCGCCAAGCCGCTGGGCGCGGCCAGCGCCATAATTCGTGGGAATCGGCTGCTGGCAAAGGACTTTGGTTCTCGATTTTACTTCGGCCGAAGATCGGCATCGGAGCGTCGGCGCAATTGGCTGAATGGGCGGCGAGCACGGTCGCTGATACTATTTCGACGGAATTCGCGCGCCAGGCGACGGTGAAGTTGCCGAACGACGTTGTCATGGCTGGAAAAAAAATCGCCGGTGTTCTGGTCGAGATGCGCGCGCAGAAAAATGCCCCGCACATCGCGATCGTCGGGATCGGCCTCAATGTGAACCAGCGCGCCGAAGATTTTTCGGATGAGCTTCGCCCGCGCGCGATTTCTTTAGCGATGGCCCTACGTCGGCAAGTAGACCGCCAACCGCTCGCAGTCGCACTCCTGCGAAATCTCGACGTGACGTATCGGGCAATCTTTTGCGGTGGGTCCGGCAGTCCATCCTCGATGCCGAAAAATAGTGCGCCTTCGGCGCCAAATTAAGACCGCCCGCGGAGCGGTCGATCCACCCTACTTCGCGCGATAATTTTGCAGCGCACGCAATTTCTCCAACGCGCGGCCACTGTCGATTTCTTCGCGCGCCAATTCGATGCCTTCTTTCAGATCGCGCGCCAGACCGGCCACGACGAATCCGCCGGCGGCGTTCACGATTGTCATGTCACGCTTCGCGCCGGCAACCTTTCCAGAAAGAATTCCATCAATCGTGGCGGCGTTTTCGCGGGCGTCTCCACCTCGCAATTCGCCGACCGGCGCTCTCGGAATGCCGAGCCAGCTTACGTCCAAGATCGCGGACGTGACTTTGTCGT
>QHOI01000111.1 GCA_003218705.1 Verrucomicrobiota bacterium
CGATGTCGTCGTTGGCAATACGCAGCGCTTTGGCGTTCCGCTTGGTTTCGGCGGACCACACGCGGCTTACTTCGCGACCCGCGACAAATACAAACGGCACATGCCGGGCAGACTTGTCGGAGTTTCCCACGATGCCGACGGTCGGCCCGCCTATCGACTCGCGCTGCAAACGCGCGAACAACACATCCGCCGCGACAAAGCAACGAGCAACATTTGCACGGCGCAGGTTCTTCTCGCCGTGATCGCGTCGATGTACGCGGTTTATCATGGCCCGCGCGGTTTGCGCACAATCGCCGAGCGAGTTCATGGCCTAGCGAGTCAACTGGCTGACGGTCTTCGCGCGCTCGGACTGAAAATTACGCATGAAAACTTTTTCGACACCATCCGGGTGGAAGTCGAATCGAGTAGCGTGTTGATTGAGCATGCGCAAAAAGCCGGATGCAATCTTCGTGTTCTGGGAACGCGCGCGGTCGGCGTTTCGTTAGACGAAACCACCACGAATCGGGACATCGAATTGTTGATGTCGATCTTTCGCGGCACGCATGTCCGTGATTTGGCCGATGATGATCTCGGTCAACCGCCGCTGCGCATCCCGAAATTCGCGACCCGCGATTCAAAATTCCTAACCCATCCGATCTTCAACACGCACGACACCGAGACCGAGATGCTGCGCTATCTGAAAAAACTCGAGTCGCGCGACCTCTCTCTCTGTCACTCGATGATCCCGCTCGGCTCGTGCACGATGAAATTGAATGCGAGCGCGGAAATGTTTCCGATTTCGTGGCCGGAATTCGCCAAGCTCCATCCGTTCGCGCCTGACGATCAAACGACCGGCTACGTCGAGATGTGCCAGCAATTGGAAGACTGGCTGGCGGAAATCACCGGCTTCGCTGCGGTTTCGTTGCAACCCAATGCCGGATCGCAAGGCGAGTACGCCGGCTTGCTCGCAATCAGGGAATATCATGCCTCGCGCGGCGAAGCGCATCGCAATGTTTGTCTGATTCCAACTTCGGCGCACGGAACCAATCCGGCGAGCGCGGTCATGGCCGGTCTCAAAGTCGTTGCGGTCGCGACGTTAAAAGATGGCGATATCGATCTGGCCGATCTCCGCGCGAAAGCGGACGCGCACGCAAGTGATCTCGCCGCGCTGATGGTGACGTACCCGAGCACGCATGGCGTGTTCGAGCCGACCATCCGCGAAATTTGCGAGATCGTACATAACCATGGCGGGCAGGTTTACATGGACGGCGCGAACATGAACGCACAATGCGGCCTTTGCCGTCCGGGCGATTACGGTGCCGACGTTTGCCATTTGAATTTACACAAAACGTTTTGCATTCCGCACGGCGGCGGCGGCCCCGGCGTCGGACCGATTGGCGTGGCCAAACATCTGGTCCAATTTTTGCCGGCGGCTGCATCGTTGAATCCGGATGCCGACCTTCACAAGCGGGTCGGTCCGGTGGCGCAAGCCCCTTACGGAAGCGCAAGCATTTTAACGATTTCCTGGATGTACATCCGGATGATGGGCGCGGACGGTTTGAAACGCGCGAGCGAGATCGCGATTCTAAATGCGAACTACATGGCCAAGCGTCTCGACCCGCATTTTCCCGTTTTGTTCAAAGGCAAACGCGGTCTCGTTGCGCACGAGTGCATTGTCGATCTTCGCCAATGGAAGGCCGCGGGCATTGAAGTCGAAGACGTCGCCAAACGGTTGATGGATTACGGATTTCACGCGCCGACTGTTTCCTGGCCGGTCGCCGGCACGATGATGATCGAGCCGACCGAAAGCGAATCGAAAGAAGAGCTTGACCGTTTTTGCGACGCGATGATTTCAATTCGCACGGAAATCGACGCGATCGTAAACGGAAAAACTGACCGGCAAAACAATTTGCTGAAAAATGCGCCCCACACCGCCCTGCAGATTGCTTCTGAAAAATGGGACCGCCCCTACTCGCGCGAGCAAGCCGCGTTTCCGGCGCCCTGGACGCGCGAACACAAATTCTGGCCGTCGGTCGCGAGGATCGACAATGTTTACGGCGACCGGAACCTGTTCTGCTCCTGTCCGCCGATCGAAGAATTCGGCGCGATTTAAGTTTCCGATGCGAGCTCGGGTTCGCGGTCAACGCGAGTTGGAACAAGGCGCAACCCCGAACCACTTTTTTCGTCGGACACTTCGTCGCCTTGTTCGTGATATTCCGCGTCAGCATTCACCTGCCAGAGATCGTAAAGCTTGGCGTCAGCCAAAATATTTTCGACGCACAACATCGCCGTCATCATGGCGTGGTCCTGGTTGTTGTATTTGTGCATCCCGTTTCGGCCGACGAGATGCAAATTCGGATAACGCGTGTCCAACTCCTGCCGAACGGTGGCAACGTGCCGTGCGTAATCGTCATCGTAAACCGGATATGCCTTTTTCTGGCGAACGACCGTTCCGTCGACAACGTCGCCTTCCTGGGAAAGGCCGATCTGGATCAGCTCGCGTTTTGCCAGCTCGATCAAATCTTCGTCTTTGGATTCCCAAAGGCCATCGCCTTCGAAACAAAAATATTCCAAGCCGTAACAGGCTTTGTCCGGATCCGGAACCATTTCGGGCGACCAGGAACGAAAATTTTGGACGCGACCAACTTTAACGCTCGGATCGTGAATGTAGATCCAATTGTCGGCGAACTTGTTTCGCTCCTTCAAAATGAGCATGACCGTCAGGAAATCGCGGTACTTGAGACTTTCCGCCGCCCGCCGCGTCCGGTCGGAAACTTCCGGACGAATTCCGCAAACCAATTCGCGCATCGGCGCGGAGGAAATCACGTGTTCGGCTTCGACCGAATGGAGATTTCCGTCGCGGTCCTTGAATTGAACGGTCCAAGCCGATGTTGCCTCGTCGAAGGCGCAGCCGTTAACTCTCGCGGCCATTTCGACTTTGCCGCCCATCGCTTTCACTTTCTCGGCGCACGCTTCCCACATCATGCCCGGGCCTTTGCGCGGATATCGGAAAGAATTGATCAACGTCTTGATGACTTTGGTGCGGTCGCCATTCGAAGAACGTTGCGGCAAGAGCGCGTTCTTGATCGCGCTGCCGAGCGAAAGACCGCGGATGCGCTGTGCCGCCCAATCGGCCGAAATTTCTTTGCAACTCATCCCCCACACTTTTTCGGTGTAGCTCTTAAAGAAAATGTTGAAGAGGCGTTTGCCGAATTGGTTGCTGACCCACTCCTCGAAGTTTCGAGGATGGCGCACCGGAAAGAGTCGCGCCTTGAGCCACGACAAAACGCAGATTGTCGATCTTACGATGCCGAGTTTGATCAACGCTTCGAACGGTTTCAGCGGGTAGGTGAAAAATTTGCCGTCGTAATAAATTTTCGAGGAACGTGGCCGTTGGAGCATGTCTTTAGGCAAAATCTCGGTCCAGAGATCTTCGACTGCTTTCGATTTCGAGAAAAAGCGATGGCCGCCGATGTCGAAATGGAAACCTTTGTAAGTGCTGGTGCGCGAAATTCCTCCGACGTAAATCGGGTCTGCCTCAAGCACGGTCACATCGACCTTGTTTTTCGAAAGCAGATACGCGGCGGTTAATCCCGCCGGTCCAGCTCCGATAATTGCGACAGTTGATTTCATTTTCGTTAGGCCACCCAGTTCCCGCGGGTAAAGTTCCAAACATACCAACCCTGCACACTCAGCCCGAGGGCGCTGACCAACACCGCGGCAGCCATCCCGAAGACACGCAACAGCGGCGGTGGGACGCGAAATTGACGCAAAAAATGCAAAAAAGCGAGCACGATCAGCGCGTGCACGCAGAACTCGTAACGAAGCATGCTCTCCATATCGAGCGAGGCGACGCCGCTGACCGAGATGTAGTAGATGACTGCGGCGCAAAAATAGATCCCGATGCGCGTGCTCAGTTCCGTGCTCCGCCGAATTGCTGGAAGTAATTCGACGACCGCGATCGCGATCAAGAGCAACGCGCCGACGGTCATCGACATCTGACTCATCTGCGTTGGATCATTCAGCTGGGGCAGAAGCCAGCGATAATTGGACGGACGAAAAACCGCCAAGTAATCCGGCTCAATGTTCCAACCAGCCGATTGGGTGAGCATGTACATGTCCCAACGGCCCCAGCGCCATTGACAATAAAGGAAGAAGAAAATGGCGCCGAAAATCGCGCCGCTCATCACCGCAATCGCGCTGCCATAGTTTCGAACCCAACCCCGGGGATCGCGCAGCCCGCTCCAACCTTTGCTAAACAAATCACGCACGACTGGAAACGAAGCGCACGGAATTCCGACGATTCGCGTCGCCGACATCGCGATTCCGTGGAAGGCAGCCAAAATTTTCGCGGTGCGGCCTTCGGCGCTGCTCCAGTAGATAAAACCAATCAGCGCCATTAAAAAGAGCGATTCGGAATAGCCCGCGATCAAGAAAAACGCGGCCGGATGCGCGGCGATCGCCAAGGCGCCAAAAAAACGCAGCGTTGAGGAAAGTTTCCAACGCTCGCAGAAGAGAAAAAAGTAAGTCCAAAAGCCCCAGGCAGCGAGCTGCGCGGTGATGAGGAGCGCGGTTTCAGTATCAACGCGAAAAATGGAACGAAACAAAGTGGCCAGCGCCGGATAAGCCGGGAAAAACGCGACGTTGGAAACTTCCATCACCTTGTGATTGATGGGCGGAACGATCGTCTGATAGCCGCGGTCGATGATGTTAGCGAACCAGTAACCGTCGTGCTGGACCAAACTTGTATAGCGATAGGAAAGCGGACCTTCGGGCGCTAACAAAAACACAGCCACGACTAATTGGACGAGGGTCAACAAGAGCCCCATTGACCACGGCCGAAGTAGCGAAAATGTGCGCGTCACAACATCAGAACCTGGGAGGGCCGAGGAAAAACCAAAGGTTCCAGGATTGCAAGAACTAGTCGCCTCTCCGGCAAGCGCGTTCTGAAGTGGCATAAGTAGAGTGATTTGGCCGCCTTGCGTCCGCCTTCGCCAAGGCGCCGGCGTGACAAGGCAGACATTTGACGGTGGCGTTCGACATTTATTCGCAGGTGCTTTTGCGGATGGACGGCGAATTTGCCGTGGCAAGCAATCCGTTAGATCGACATCTACGCTGCTGCCTCTTCGTTTTGATCGGCAAGTTCGCGGTAAAGCTGTTCGTAACGTTGCGCGGCCACCGCCCAGGAGAAATTTCGCGCCATCGCGCGATCCATCAGTTTTCCCCACAATAGACGGTCGCGAAAAATCTCGCGCGCGCGCTTAATCGCGTCCCAAAAGGCTTCGGTCGAATATTCGTAGCAAAGAAATCCGTAACCGCTGTCTGTCGTGGGATCGTAGTCCTCGATGATTTCCTGAATTCCGCCGGTGGCGCGGGCGACGGGAAGTGCGCCGTATTTCAAACTGTACATCGCACTCAAACCAGCCGATTCAAAACGCGAAGGAATCAAACTGATATCGATTCCGGCCTCGATCACGTGCGCGCTTTTTTCATCATAGACCTTTCGATAAGCAAATTTTCTAGGAAACTTTCGCGTTGCGACCGCGAGCGCCGTTTCATAGGCCGGATCGCCCTCGCCGAGAATGATGAAACGGACGTCGTCCGCAAGGAGCCGGTCGAGCAGTGGCACGAGAATGTCGAAACCCTTTTCGCCCACGACCCGCGTCACCATTCCAAACACTGGTCCACGAGGTTTGGGTTCCAGTCGCAAACCATTTAGAAGCGCATCGCGACAAAGCCGTTTGCCCCACAACTCGCTGGGTGTGTAATTAGCCGGAAGTAATTTGTCCGTCTCGGGATTCCAGCGAGCGTAATCGGCGCCGTGGAGGATGGCACGAAGTTTGTGCGCATTTTCCCGCAAGACTGCGTCGAGACCGCAACCGAACTCCGGGGTTTGGACCTCCCGTTTGTGCCGCTCACTCACGGTCGTCACTTTGTCGGCAAACAGAATTCCACCTTTGAGGAAGTTCAGTTTCCCAAAAAATTCGACGCCGCGCAGGGTGAAGAACCGCTCGTGCAGATTGGTTAGGCGAAAATCGAGTCCCCAGAAACTTCCCTGCTCGGCGATGTGATGGACAGTGAGCACGGTTGCGAACGGCAAATGATGCGCTCGCACGTAAACCGGCACCAGTGCAGCCGGCCAATCATGAACGTGCAGAATCTGCGGCGTCGGTGTCAGACGGCGCGCCAATTCCACCGCCGCTTTGCTGAAAAAAATAAAGCGCGCGGCGTTATCTTCATAAGCGGTGCCGTGCTCACCGTAAATTCCGTCGCGATCGAAAAACTCGTCACATCGGACAAAAAATAGTTGGACGCCGCTCGGGGTGCGGCCTTGCAGGTATTCAGCGATGTAAATTTTATCGCCGACGCGAACATCGACCGTGACCCCGGTATCCTCCTCCTTGAAAGCCGGATTGTCACGGATCTCCCGATAGTACGGCAGCGCCACCGCAACTTCGTGACCACGAGAGCGTAACTCGTGCGGCAACGCGTCCATCACATCGATGAGCGCGCCGGCATGCAGCAATGGTGGACCTTCCGCGCTTATCATCAAAATTCTCATCGGCTCTTCGATGTTCGTCGCACGGTCTTTGATGTCAAAGCAATCGCCGGAAACGAGATCTCGTGCCTAGTTGAGATCTCATTCCTAGTTTTTTCTGCCGGAGGCATCCGAAATCGAAAACCATCCGATTCAGACAACGACTCTTTTTTCAACTGCGAATTCGAAGACTCGGAAGGCATGATTATGAAAACAAATCCCAGTTCGTTCAGTGCTCGCCAC
>QHOI01000112.1 GCA_003218705.1 Verrucomicrobiota bacterium
CGGGTTGACACGCCTGAGAGCGTTGTTACTTTCCACGCCCTTATGAGATTTCCGCTCGCACTAACGACAAAAATCGCTGCCTACATCATCGGGCAGAAGCTGCGCGGAACGAAGAAATTCGCCACCGTGTTGCAATTGGAACCGCTCCATACCTGCAACCTGACCTGCACCGGATGCGGGCGGATTCGCGAATACTCCACCTCGCTCAAGGACATGATGACTCTGGAAGATTGTCTGGGCGCGGCCGAGGAGTGCAATGCGCCGATGATCTCCATTTGCGGCGGCGAACCCCTGATTTATCCGCACATCGAGGCGCTCGTGCAGGGATTGCTCGAGCAGAAGCGCATCATTTACATCTGCACCAACGCGATGTTCATGCGCAAAAAAATGCGCGAGTGGATGGCATCGCAATTGTCGATCCAGCCAAAGTTCGTCGAAGACAAAATCGGCGAATTAATTGGGGCCGGTTTGATTACTGACAAAGACGCGGCCGAGGTTCGCAAAGGCCCGAAAGATCCAAATAAGCCAACGATTGGGCCGAGCAGGTGGATGTATTGGAATGTCCACCTCGATGGACTCGAGCGGATCCACGATCTGATCGTCGAGCGCGAGGGGGTTTTCAAAGAATGCATTCTCGCAATTAAGATGGCGAAAATTCTCGGCTATCAGGTCGCGACCAACACCACGATCTATAAGGAGACCGACATGAGGGAGGTCGAACAAATGTTCGATTATCTTTCCGATCTCGGCGTCGACGGCCACACGATTTCGCCCGGCTACGAGTATGACGCGGCCAAAAAGGACATGATCAAGCGGCTGAATTTGCGGCCGGAAAATTTCTTCCTCACGCGCCAAATGACGGTCGAGAAGTTCAGCAAGATCGAGGAATGGATGCAGCGTTACACGCTCTTCGGGACGCCGATCTATTTCGAATTTTTGGCCGGCCATCGCGACCTGACCTGTTCGGCCTGGGCGATTCCGACCCGGAACATCCGCGGTTGGAAAGGTCCCTGCTATTTAATGACCGACGCGCATTATTCGAGCTACTCCGAATTGCTGGAGAAGGTGGAGTGGGAGAAATACGGCGTGGTGGACGGCGTGGCGCGCGATCCGCGCTGCGAGAACTGCATGGTGCACTGCGGGTACGAACCGACGGCGAGCCTTGGTTTGCAGGCGAAGCGCGGCGATACTTGGAAGACGATCAAGTTTAATTTCGGACCGAAACCGAAACCGACAGGACGCGGCAGCGAAACTCTTGCCTTTAACGGCGTGAGCTGCGGGAACGGTCACAAAACTGGTAAGAACGCTGAAGTTACGGCTGCGCAAGCGTCCTAGAATCGACAGTCGTTAGGTTGGTGTTGTAAGAATCGACATCCCAATGAGTTCGCCACGAAACGTCATCGCATTGCCAAGCGCAGCTCCCGAGCGAGCTGAGCCGTATTTGGCGACTGATGCCGGGATTTCCGACGCGATCGCCCGAGCACAGCAAAATCTTTTGGGTCAACAACGGCCGGACGGTCATTGGTGCGGCGAATTGCTGGTCGATAGCACGCTGTGCTCCGATTTCGTGCTCTTCATGCACTGGCTGGGCGAGATCGACGTTTCTCTGCAAGACCGCTGCGCCCGGCACATTTTAAAACGACAACTGCCGGACGGCGGCTGGAATATTTATTTCGGCGGCCCGAGCGAGATCAATGCGTCGGTCAAAGGGTACTTCGCATTGAAGCTCGCCGGTTATTCGCCGGATCTGCCGTTCATGCGCAAGGCGCGGGAGAACATTTTGCGGCTCGGCGGCATCCCGCGGATGAACACTTTCAGTAAATTGTATCTCGCGCTGCTCGGCCAATTTCCGTGGAAATATCTGCCGACCATTCCAGTGGAAATGATTGTGCTGCCGCGCTGGGCCCCATTCCACATCTACAAAATGTCGTCCTGGAGCCGGGCGATGCTGATTCCGCTTGCGATCATCAATCATTTCAAGCCGACGCGCTCCTTGCCGGGCAACAAGCAATTGCATGAGCTTTATCCGCTCGGCACCGAGCAGAGCGACCTGCGTTTGCCACGGAGCGAACGTTTTTGGACCTGGCGAAATTTTTTCCTGCGACTCAACGACGTTCTGAAAATTTTGCATCCGCTGCGGCTCCGCCCGATGCGGAAACGGGCGCTCGAGGAAGCAGAGCGCTGGATGCTTGAGCGAATCGGGCAGGGAAGCGACGGTCTGGCCGCGGTTTATCCGGCGATGCTCAACTGTTTGATCGCGCTGCGCGTCCTCGGTTATTCGAAAGATCACCCGGCTTACAAGAAGGCGGCGCAAGATTTCGCCGGTTTGTTTGTGGAAGATCCCGAAGACTTCCGGATTCAGCCGTGTTTGTCGCCGGTTTGGGACACCGCAATCACTTTGATCGCGCTGGCCGAATCGGGTTTGCCGGCGGACGATCCGTCGCTGCGTCGGGCGGCGAAATGGCTTCTCGACAAGGAAGTGCGTATTCGCGGTGATTGGGCATTAAACAATTCGTATCCCGAGGCGAGCGGTTGGGCGTTTGAATACAACAACGTTTATTATCCCGACGTGGACGACACCGCGATGGTGTTGATGGCATTACGACTCGTTAGGCCGGAGGAAAATTGGGGATTGGAAGGTGCTTTTCGGCGCGCGCTCGATTGGGAGTTGAGTTTTCAATGTCGCGACGGCGGGTGGGCGGCGTTTGATAAAAATGTCACGACCCCTTGGCTCGAAGACATGCCGTTCGCGGACCACAACGCGATTCTCGATCCAACTTGCAGCGATCTGACCGCGCGCACACTCGAATTGCTCGGCTACATCGCTTTTAATCCAAAAACGCGTTGCGTCCGAGATGCGATCCATTATTTGATCGAGACCCAGGAAGCGGACGGCTCGTGGTATGGGCGCTGGGGCGTCAATTACATTTACGGCACCTGGCAGGTGCTACGCGGATTACGCGCCATCGGCTACGACATGACCCAGGATTGGATCCTGCGCGGGCGCGATTGGCTCGAGAGCTGTCAAAATGACGACGGCGGATGGGGCGAAACGTGCGCGACCTACGAGAATCTGGCCACGAAAGGAATCGGCAGAAGCACTGCGTCGCAAACGGCATGGGCGATCATGGGAATTTGCGCGTGCGGTGATTTCGATCGACCGAGCATTCAACGCGGGCTGCGTTTCCTGTTGAGTTCACAAAGGCCTGACGGTTCGTGGGAGGAGCCGGAAATCACCGGGACGGGATTTCCGGGAGTGTTCTATCTCAAGTACGACATGTATCGCCAAAATTTTCCGCTCCTCGCGCTCGCGACCTACGTAAATTACCGAAACGGGTTCATCACACGGCCGGGATTTTATCAGGCTTAGGTCGGGCGATTGACGTTGCCAGTCCGGCTCGGAATCCCCCGGGCGGTTCAGTGAAGGCCCCCAACCTCGCTGACGATTGACCGCCATTGCTCGCGGCTTAACGTGTTTATTATGGCTTACGAATTACCGAAATTACCTTACGACTATAACGCGCTGGAGCCGCACATCGACGCGCGAACGATGGAGATCCATTACACCAAGCATCATCAGGCTTATATCACCAACGTTAACAACGCGATCAAAGGCAAAGCTGACCTGGAAAAAAAATCGGTTGAGGATCTGATCCGTGATTTGAAATCCGTTCCGGAAGACATTCGCACCGTTGTGCGCAACAACGGCGGCGGACACGCCAATCACTCGTTCTTCTGGAAAATCATGGGCCCGAAAGCGGGCGGCGAGCCGAAAGGCAAACTCGTCGACGACATCAAATCGACTTTCGGCGGGTTCGATCAATTCAAAGAAAAATTCGCCGCGGCGGGTGTTGGCCGTTTCGGCAGCGGCTGGGCGTGGTTGATCAAGAACAAAAGCGGGAAGTTGGAAGTAATTTCAACGCCGAACCAGGACAGCCCGTTGATGGACGGCAACACGCCGATCCTCGGTGTCGATGTTTGGGAGCACGCTTACTATCTCAATTATCAAAACCGCCGGCCCGATTACATCAAAGCCTGGTGGAACGTGGTTAATTGGGACGCTGTGGCCAAGAATTACTAGCCGCTACAGCGTGGCGTGGCCTACTTAAACGAAAATTATCTCAAGCTTCAGGCCGGTTATCTCTTTCCGGAGATCGCCCGCCGGGTTCGAGAGTTCTGCGAAAAGGATCCGAACACAGCCGAGCGTTTGATTCGCTGCGGCATCGGCGACGTCACCGAGCCCTTGCCGCAGGCGGCCATCAAAGCGATCAAACGCGCCGCTGACGAGCTGGGGCACCGTGAAACGTTTCGCGGCTATGGACCCGAGCAAGGTTACGAATTCCTGAGATCAGCAATCGCGCAGAAAGATTTCCGCGATCGCAAGATCGACATCGCGGACGATGAGATTTTCGTGTCCGACGGTTCGAAGTGCGACTGCGGTTTCATTCTCGATATTCTGGGCGATCAAAACAAAGTCGCGATCACCGATCCGGTTTATCCGGTTTACGTCGATACCAATGTGATGGTGGGCCACACTGGGGCCGCGCGAAAGGATGGCAGCTACGAAGGTGTTGTTTATCTGCCGTGCACGGCCGAAAATAATTTCGTTCCCGGGTCGCCGAAGGAACATGTCGATCTTGTTTATCTTTGTTTTCCAAACAATCCGACCGGCGCGGTCGCTACGCGCGAGCAACTGGCAGGCTGGGTCGATTACGCGCGTCAGCACAATGCGTTGATTTTATTCGACGCCGCTTACGAAGCTTACATTTCCGATCCAAAAATTCCGCATTCCATTTTTGAAATCGAAGGCGCGCGCGAATGCGCCGTGGAATTCCGAAGCTTTTCCAAAATCGGTGGATTCACCGGCGTCCGTTGCGGTTTCACGGTGATGCCGAAAAGGTTGCTCGCTCGAACCGAATCAGGGAACAAATTGCCGCTCCATCCCCTTTGGCACCGCCGTTGGAGCACGAAAGCCAACAGTGTCAGTTATCCCGTCCAACGTGCCGCGGAAGCGTTGTATTCAGACGAAGGTCGAAAACAATGTCGCGCCCTGATCGAGCATTACATGGGCAATGCAAAAATTCTGCGCGAGGCGTGCGAAAAAATCGGGCTGGCCGTTTATGGCGGCACGAATGCGCCTTACATCTGGGTAAGAACGCCCAAAGGCCTAACGAGTTGGCAAATGTTCGATCGAATGCTGTGCGAAATAAATGTGGTCGTTACACCTGGCGCCGGATTTGGCGCGCAAGGCGAAGGTTATGTCCGAATATCGGCCTTCAACAGTCGCGAGAACGCCGAGGAAGTCGCGCGCCGACTGAAAGAGCTCAAGTAGCGGCGGTTGATTCGCTCGTTCCCACTGGCTCACCCTCTCGGGCTTTCCCGTCCATGTCGCTCGGCTCCCGCCGGCTCCATTCCGCCGAACCGCCGCTGCGTCGGAATCGCATCTCCCCTTGCGATCTACGCGAGGCGCGTAACATTCCGCTTTGGGGAAAGAAGTCCGCGTGGCCGAGGAAAAACAAAATCTGCTTCAGCTCTACCGCTTCTGTTTTCTAATGTTGGCTGATACGGCGAAAGCGCAGGAAGTGTTTCACGCGATTCTGCGCGAAGCTGCCCAACTGGCGGCCGGTAGCGAGGCGCCGCGCGATCGGCTCTGGTTTTTTCGCAACGCGCGCTGGCGTTGTCTCGAAGCAGGCGAGCAAGGTTTGCAAGCCGAAGATGTCGATCTCAAACAGGACGAACTGGCCGAGTCGGCGCCGTCCCAAATCGAAAAGCTCGAGCCTCAGCAATTTGCCATCTGGATTTCCGGAGCGCGGGAACCGCAGCGGACCGCGCTGGCGCTTTTTTATCTCGATGAGTTCAATTATCGCGAGTTGCTTTCGGTGACCGAGCTGAAACCGCCCGAGTTGTCGAAATTGCTCTGCGACGGGCGGCG
>QHOI01000046.1 GCA_003218705.1 Verrucomicrobiota bacterium
TGAAAATACGCGCAGTGCAATGGCCGATCTCGCGGCGAGATTTTACAATTTTCCCGCCCGAAAATTGAAACTCGCCGCTGTTACCGGCACCAACGGCAAGACGACGACCACTTTTCTAATCAAGCATATTTGCGAGAAAGCCGGAATGCGCTGCGGCTTGCTCGGGACCGTTCGTTACGAAATCGGCGAGCGCGTCCTGCCCGCCGCGCGCACTACCCCCGAATCGCTCGACCTTCAGGAACTGCTTTCCCAAATCGCGAACGCCGGATGCCGGGGTGCGGCCATGGAAGTCTCTTCCCACGCGCTCGCCCAGGAGCGCACCCGTGGGATCGAGTGGGACGTCGCCGTCTTCACTAATCTGACCCAAGACCATCTCGATTATCACGGAACGATGAAAAACTATTTCGAAGCGAAAGCGAAACTGTTCGAGCAACTTGCGCAGCAACAGAAGAAAAAGAAACCGGTTGCGGTCATCAACATCGACGACCGTTATGGGCGTCAGTTGCTCGCGAAGATCCACAAGAAAGTTTCGGTGGTGACTTTCGGAATGGGAGCCAGCGCCGATTTTCGTGCTTCCAACTATCGAATGGAATTTGCCGGCACGTCCTACCAGCTCGACGCGCGCGGCAAAAGTTATCTCGTGCGTGTGCCGCTAATCGGACGTTTCAACGTCGCGAATTCGCTGGCCGCACTCGCCGCCGCCACCGCGCTCGGCGTCGGTTTGCGTGAAGCTGTTCTTAGTCTCGCCAAATCGCCGCAAGTTCCCGGTCGCCTCGAGATAGTTCCGGCAAAGCGGCAGTTCCAGGTTTTTGTTGATTACGCGCACACACCGGATGCCCTGCTCAACGTCTTAAAGACTTTACGCGAGCTTTCGCCACGGCGGTTGATTGTCGTCTTCGGTTGCGGCGGAAATCGCGACCGTGAAAAGCGGCCGCTGATGGGTCAGGTTGTCGACCAAAACGCCGATTACACCATCATCACTTCTGATAATCCGCGTAAAGAAGATCCCGACAAGATCATCGCCGAAGTCGAAAAAGGGTTTCGCGGCAACCATTTTGAAAAAATCACCGATCGCGCGCAGGCAATTTCGCGGGCCATCGAGATCGCGCAACCGCGTGACATCGTCTTGATCGCGGGCAAAGGTCACGAAAATTACCAGGAGTTCGCCGATCACACCGTGCCGTTTGAAGACATTCAAGTGGCGCGGCGTGCGGTCGAGAATCATCCGGTGGAATTTAAATGAATCCGTTGTCGATCTTACAAATCGCAGAGCTTTCCGGCGCCAAACTCGAACAAGGCGACGGAAAAATTCCGGTCGAAAGAATCAGCACCGATTCACGAACTATTAAGAAGGGTGAACTTTTCGTTGCCCTCCGAGGTGAAAATTTCGACGGCCACAAATTTGTCGAGGCGACTGCTGAAGCCGGGGCCGCCGGTGCGATTGTCGATCTTAAATGGAACGGAAAAGTTCCAAGCAAGTTCGTGATCATTCGCGGAGATGACACCTTGCTCGCCTATCAAAAGCTGGCCGCGAATTATCGGAAAGCGCTTTCGATCAAAGTCCTCGCCATCACCGGCAGCAACGGGAAAACGAGCACGAAAGATTTCGCCGCGTCAGTTCTCGGTCGAAAATTCCGCGTCGCCAAAACGCAAGGCAACTTCAATAACCATGTCGGGTTGCCGCGCACCATTCTGGAGGCGACATCGGACGATGAAGTCGCGGTCTGGGAAATTGGAATGAATCACCCCGGCGAAGTCGCCCCACTGGCGAAAATTGCCGCGCCCGACGCCGCCATTATCACCAACATCGGCGTTGCTCATATAGAATTCATGGGAACGCGCGAGGCGATTGCGAATGAAAAAGGCGCACTGGCCGAAGCAGTTGCCGCCGAAGGAGCGGTGATCTTGAATGCGGACGATCCTTTCAGCAAGGGGATCGCCGAACGAACAAATGCTCATGTAATTTTTGCCGGAACCAAAGAAGGAACGGTTCGCGCGATCGACATTCAACAAAGCGCTGAAGGATCGGAGTTCACGATTATGGAAGGCGCGCACCGTTGCCGCGCGCAGTTGCCCGTCCCCGGACTCCACATGGTGCAAAATGCGCTCCTCGCGGTTGCGGCGGGACGCGCATTCGGTCTTTCCCTCGAAGAAGCCGCCGCCGGTCTCGCCAGCGCGCCCCTCACTAAAGCGCGTTTACAGATCAAAGAGATCAACGGCGTCCAGTTTCTCGATGACAGCTACAATGCGAATCCCGATTCGATGAAGGCAGCGCTGCAAACGCTGGTCGAACTGGATACGGGCGGAAAGCGAATCGCCGTTCTCGGCGAAATGCGAGAACTCGGAAAAGAAACGGAGCGCGGTCACGAAGAAGTCGGCGAAGCAGCTGCGGCATTCGGCATCGATCAATTAATTGGCATTGGTGAACTGGGCGCAACCATTGCGCGGGCCGCCGAAAAGGCCGGCCTCGAAAATAGTTCGATCGTTGGTTCGACGTCGGAAGCGGCCGACCTTCTGATCGAGATCGCGGCGCCGGGTGACCTCGTTTTGATTAAAGGGAGCCGTCTCGCCCGCACCGAAGATGTCATCGAAGCCTTTGCGAAACGGAGTTCGTCAGAAGGCGCACGCGTATGATGTTCTATCTTCATCGCCTCAGCGACCAGATCGGCGGATTCAACGTCTTCTTCTACGTCACGTTTCGGGCGGTGGCAGCGGCAATCACCGCGTTCGTGGTCTCGCTCCTGTTCGGAAATTTCGTCATTCGCGTTTTGACGGCGCTCAAGCTCGGCCAACCGATTCGCCAGGCGGCCGAGGTTCATCGACTGGCTGAATTGCACGGCGGTAAACAGGGAACGCCGACGATGGGCGGCGTCCTGGTTATCGGCGCCGTCTTCATTTCCAGTTTTCTTTGGGCGCGCCCGGACAATCGCTTCGTCTGGCTCGCGCTCTTCGCCATGGTTTATCTCGGCGTGCTTGGTTTCGTTGATGATTATCTCAAAGTCACAAAGAAAAAATCCGACGGCGTAAGCGGTCGGATCAAACTTCTTTTCCAAGTCGCTCTCGCTCTTATTATCACCGCGGTTTTTTTAAGCAGCCCATTAATCGAAGTGCAGGCGCGCTCGCTCTACGTGCCGTTTTTCAAATCCCCCGTGGTCACGAACATGGGATGGTTCACGATCCTGTTTTTCGCACTGGTGATTGTCGGATCATCCAACGCGGTGAACTTAACCGACGGATTGGACGGCCTGGCCATCGGTTGCACCGTCACGGTCGCATTCGCCTACGCGTTTCTTTCCTACGCCGCCGGGAATTTTCGGGTCGCCGAATATTTACAGGTCCCCTTTTATCCTTTCACCGCCGAACTGACGGTCGTTTGTGCCGCGCTCATCGGCGCTGGTTTCGGGTTCCTTTGGTTTAATTGTCACCCGGCGAAAGTTTTCATGGGTGACACCGGCTCGCTTGCCATCGGCGGGTTGATCGGCGTGGTGGCGATCTGCTGTAAACAAGAATTGCTGCTGGTGGTTGTGGGCGGTGTTTTCGTCATCGAAGCGGTCTCGGTGATCCTTCAGGTGCTGAGTTTCAAACTCACCGGCAAACGCATTTTTGCGATGTCCCCGCTTCATCACCATTTTGAGCTTGTTGGTTGGAAAGAGAACACCGTCATCGTGCGGTTCTGGATTCTCTCCGGAATTTTCGCCCTTCTTGGATTGGCCACTTTGAAGTTGAGGTAGAAATTGCGTTACTCGAATCAAAAAGTTGCGGTGCTGGGGGCGGGCTTGAGCGGAGCGGCTGCCGCCATTCTTCTCAAAGCCGAAGGCGCCGACGTCACCGTCCTGGACAGCGCCGATGAGAACAAGCTGCTCAAATCCACGATCGACAATCTGCGCGCGCAGAATATCCGCGTCATTTGCGGACCAGCGGCCGATCAGGATTCGGGCAAATACGATCTCGTCGTCGCGAGTCCCGGAATCGATCCGGCTTCGGTGCTGGCACAAAATTTCTCTTCCCGAAAGATCGAGATCATCGGCGAGCTCGAGCTCGGCTGGCGTTCGTGCGAAACGCCCGTCATCGCAATTACCGGAACCAACGGCAAAACGACCACGACGGAAATGCTTGCTCAAATGCTGAACGATTGCGGACAGAAGACAATTGCCTGCGGCAACATTGGTAAACCGCTTTCCGAGGTCGCACGCGAGAAAATCAAATACGACGTGCTCACCGTTGAAGTCAGTTCGTTCCAGCTGGAAACGATCCAAACGTTTCGACCATCGATCGCGCTCTGGTTGAATTTCGCGCCCGATCATCTCGATCGTTATCGCTCGGTCGCCGAATATCGCGCCGCGAAATTACGTCTCTTCGAAAAACAAACGGCCGATGATGTCGCGATTGTAAACGCGGTTGAGAGCCTGCCCGACCTCCGCGCCCGCAAAATCACTTTCAGCGCCTACACCAATCGCGCCGACTTCCGTTTAGCCGAAGGCGCGATCGTTTTTGAAAACAAACCGGTGCTTCGACTGAATCAGACGAAGCTGCGCGGCTCGCACAACATCGAGAATCTGATGGCCACTCTCGCCGCCGGACACGCCCGCGGGCTCGCGTTTGAGAAAATGGTCCCGCCCCTTTGCGCATACGAGCCGCGACCGCACCGGTGCGAATTCGTCCGGCAAATCGGCGGGGTCGATTACATCAACGACTCCAAGGCGACCAATCTCGATGCCGTTGAGAAAGCGCTGCTCGCCCAAAGCAAACCGGTCGTTCTCATCGCCGGGGGAAAAGACAAAGGCTTCACTTTTGAACCGCTCCGCGAACTGGTGAAAGAAAAAGTTCGATCGACAATCTTGATCGGCGAAATGGCCGAACGAATCGCGCGCGATTGGGACGGCGCGGTTAAATCCGAACTCGCGACATCGCTGGCCGACGCAGTCGAGCGCGCGCGCGCGACCGCCAAGTCCGGCGAAGTGGTCCTTTTTTCGCCGGGCACATCGTCCTTCGACATGTTCAAAAGTTATGCCGACCGCGGCGATCAGTTCCGCGCCCTCGTCCAAGCCCTCCCCAAATGAAAAGGAAGTTCAAAATGCCAAAGATGCTGAGATTCAGAGGAAAAAAACTCCGCGCCACCGCCGTGCCCCGAAGGCATTCGGGGCTGCGCATCGGTGCAACTACGGCTGATTACGGCGATTTGGCCGAACCGAGCATGAAGCTATCGCGCGCATTGTTGATCGTGCTGCTACTGCACGTCGTCGCGGTCGCAGGCATCATCGCATTCAACGCAATCAAGACGCGCCAGGCGTCCCTGCCTTCTGCGACATCGCCAACCACCGTCGGAATCGCTTCCGCCGATACCAAGCCGCAGTCGCCGGCTGTCAATTCGCCCACTACGCAGAAAAGCAGTGCAAAGCCACAGACAAAAGTTAGCGACTCCGGCAAAGTTTACGTTGTCGCAAAAGGCGATAACCCGGTGACGATCGCGAAGAAGTTCAAAGTTTCCTACGACGACTTACTTGCGCTCAACCACATCGATGACCCTCGCAAATTAAAGATCGGACAAAAACTTTTGATCCCGGAGAAAACCGCGAAGAAGAACCAGTAACTTTAATGTATCGAAAAAGCGCTTACTTCCTGTTCGTTGCGGTGCTGGGACTCCTCGTCATCGGCATCGTGATGCTTTTCAGCACCAGCGCTTTTGCGAAGGACAGCCATGGCGACCCTTACTTTTTCCTCAAGCACCAATCGGTCTGGCTCGGAGTCGGGCTCGCTATTTGCGTCGCGGCAGCACTGATCGATTACCATTTTTGGCAGCGGACCTGGTGGCTGTGGCTTGGGGTCGCAGCGATCACGCTCGTATTTTGTTTCGTTCCGCACATCGGAATGCGCATTAACGGCTCGCGGCGGTGGATCGGGTTCGGCCCGATTGGTTTCCAACCGTCGGAGATTGCGAAGCTTGCAGCGGTATTTTTTCTGGCGTGGTGGTTCGCGCGTTATGAGAAAGTCGCAAACCATCCGTTGTTCGGCTTTGCCATCCCGTTGGCGATTGTGAGCGCGCTGCTCGCGCTGATTCTTTTCGAAGTTGATCTCGGAACAACCGCTTTGATCGGCGCGACCACGTTTGCAATCATGTTCGTCGCCGGAACGAATCCGATTCTGCTCGGCCTGCTCGCCATCACCGGAGGCAGCGTCATTTTCGTGGCGGCAACGCAGGCGCGCATGGAACGCCTGATCGCGTTCACCGATCTCGAGCGCTACAAACAGGATGCCGGACTCCAGCAAATGCAGGCGTTAATCGCGTGGGGCAGCGGCGGGATGGAAGGGCTAGGGCTCGGTAACGGACGGCAAAAGATGCTTTACCTCCCCTACGCGCACACCGACTTCATTTTTCCGATGATCGGCGAAGAGCTTGGGTTGCGGATTAGTCTGCTCGTCGTTTTCCTGTTCGTCGTTGTCATTGTTTGCGGAATCGTGATCGCGCTGCACGCGAAAGACCGATTCGGGTTGCTGGCCGCGTCCGGTGTGGTCTGCCTGTTGGCGTTGCAGGCCGCGGTGAACATCGGAGTCACCACTTCGCTTCTGCCAAACAAAGGCCTGCCGCTACCGTTCATTAGCTACGGCGGATCGAATCTCGTTGCCTGCCTCTTCGGCGTTGGACTTTTACTCAACATTTATCGGCAAGCCGTTTTGGAACCGGCCAACAAAAAACGCACTTCACTCCAGGTGCGAGCGACACCGCGAATTTAACTGGAAGATCAACAATCATCAGAATGAACGCGGTCATTGCATGTGGAGGCACGGGTGGGCATCTTTTTCCCGGAATCGCCGTCGCTGAAGTTCTGCGCGAACGCGGACACGAGGTACTCTTGTTCGTTTCGGAAAAAGAGATCGACAGTCTCGCGCTTTCGACCCGATCGCAGTTCCGGTTTGAGAAACTGCCGACGATTGGTTTTCCGTCCGTTTATTCTCCTAAAATTTTCGGATTCATTCGACGGTTCACTGAAAGTCTTTCCCGCTGTCGATCGATTTACCAAAAGTTCAAACCGCAGATCGTCCTTGGTATGGGCGGATTTACTTCGACCGCGCCAATTTTGGCCGGACGGATGCGCGGCATTTCCACGCTGATTCACGAATCGAACGCGGTTCCGGGGAAAGCGAATCGCCTTGCGTCGAAAATGGTGCGGGCAGTTTTGCTCGGCTTTAAAGAATGCGCCGCCTTCTTTCCCAAAGTCCGCACCGAGCTCACCGGCACGCCGATTCGGACCGAGCTCATGCGACTGGATCGACAATCGGCCCGGGAAAAACTGGGATTGCAAGCTGGTGTCACGACCATGCTGGTGATGGGCGGGAGTCAGGGCGCGAGCGGAATCAATCAAGCCATCATCAAATCCCTGCCGCTCCTGCGCGATAGTGCGCTCCAAGTGATTCATCTTTCGGGCGCCCGGGATGAACGTTTCGTGGCGGACAACTACCGGCGCGAACGAATCCCCGCGTACGTGGCCGCGTTTCATCATCACATGGAAGAAGTTTACAGCGCAGCCGACTTTACCGTCGCACGCGCGGGTGCCGCCAGCCTGGCCGAGATCGCTTCTTTCGAACTGCCCAGCCTTCTCATTCCGTTTCCCTACGCGGCTGACGATCACCAGACTCGCAATGCCGAAATTTTCGCGCGCGCGGGGGCGGCCTTTGTCCTGAAAGAATCGGAGCTAACTCCCGAATTACTTACTCAGAAGATCCGAGACATGATCGATCGCCCCGAGCAACTTCGCCGGATGTCGGAGAGATGTTCGCATCTCGCGCTGCGAGACGCTGCTAATCGCGTAGCCGTAACGATGGAAAAATATACCCAGTCATGACGAAGGATATCGATCTTGCAAAATTCCTGACGCGTGAACGGCACAACGTTCACCTCATTGGCGTCGCTGGGAGCGGGATGAGCGGAATTGCCGGGCTTCTCCTTCAGCTCGGCCATCAAGTCAGTGGCTCGGACAAATTGGATTCACTGGAGACCGATCGGCTGCAAAGGCTTGGTTTAAAATTTTACCAACAACATCGCGCCGCGGATGCTCGGGACGCCGAGCTCGTTATTTATTCTTCCGCCATCAAATCGGACAATCCGATCCTGAAAAGCGCGCGGGAAAATGGAAAGAGAACTGTCCGCCGCGCCGAAGCGCTCGCTGCAATCATGGCGGCTAAGCGCGGGATTCTCGTTGTTGGAATGCACGGCAAAACCACGACGTCCGCGATGACTGCGCACGTGTTGCGGGAAGGCGGTCTGCATCCATCGCATTATGTCGGCGCTGAAATCCCGATTCTCGGGGCGAACGCCCACTGGGACGGCCGCGGGGAATTTTTCGTCGCCGAAGGCGATGAAAGCGACGGCACAATCGCCTTGTTCCATCCTGAGCACGCCCTAGTACTTAATATCGAGGAAGAACACCTCGACTTTTACGCCGATCTGGCCGCAATCGAGAACGTATTCCGTCAATTGCTCGCTCAAACAACCGGCAAAGTCTTTTATTGTGCCGATGAGCCCAACGCAACTCGCATATGTCGATCTTCCGATCGCATTATTTGCTATGGTTTATCGGACGAAGCCGATTACCGCGCCACCGATATAGAGCTGCGCAACTTTAGCTCGGCGTTTTGGGTTTATCGCTGCAAAGAAAGGCTTGGCGAAGCTGTTCTCAATGTTCCCGGCGAACACAACGTTAGGAACGCGCTCGGTGTTATTGCCCTGGCGACCGAGCTCGGTGTTCCGTTTGAAAAAATCGCCAAGTCGCTCACAAAATTTCAACACGCCCGGCGACGGTTCGAAATTAAGTACGACAGCCCGCGCTTTTTATTGGTCGACGACTACGGGCACCACCCAACCGAAATCAAAGCTACCCTGAAGACCGCAAGATCAGTCGGTCGCACACGCGTGTTGACAATGTTTCAACCGCACCGCTACTCGCGCACCAAAGCGCTGCGGAAGGAATTTGGACACGCGTTCGATCAAGCGGATCGC
Source organism: Verrucomicrobiota bacterium (assembly GCA_003218705.1). GTDB lineage: Bacteria > Verrucomicrobiota > Verrucomicrobiia > Chthoniobacterales > UBA10450 > AV40. The sequence goes on from QHOI01000046.1 coordinate 8,996, forward strand.
GTCGTCATCACTGATGTTTACGGATCAAATGAATCGCCCATGCCAGGCGTCAGCGGTCAAATGATCGTTGACGAACTCGCGGCCCACGGACATTGCGGCGCGAGTTATCAGCCGCGATTGGAGTGGGTGCATCGCGACGTTGGCAATCTGCTTGAGTCGGGCGACCTCGTTCTCAGTCTCGGCGCGGGCAACATTCACGAACAATTGTCGATCCTAGCGGCCGACCTTGTCATCGCTGAAAAACTGAAAGAGATCATCGGTGAAGAGGGCGACGTCCGTCTTTACGAACCTCTTTCAAAACACACCACGTTACGCGTTGGCGGTCCGGCGCAATTTTGGGTAGAACCGCGCAATGAAACGGCGCTGAGCGAATTGATCCGGTTTTGCCGGCGCGACAATCTTCCACTCTTTGTGATTGGCCGCGGTTCGAACTTGCTCGTGCGCGACGGCGGAATTCGCGGTGTGGTCGTTCATCCCTCCGGCGGCGACTTCGACAAGATCGACATCCACGGAAACGAAATCACCGCCGGCGTTGGCGCGAAGCTAAAAGAGATTGCCTACGCGGCGCGGGCGGCGGATTTGGGCGGGTTGGAATGGATGGAAGGAATTCCCGGCGCGGTCGGCGGCGCGCTACGGATGAACGCGGGCGCGATGGGCGCGCAAACGTTCGAAAAGGTCGTGCGCGTTCGTTACCTCGATGGGGAAGGAAACCCGCACGATAAAAATCGAGACGAGCTGGAAGTGCATTACCGGCATTTTCCTTTGCTCGAACAAAACTTCGCCGTCTCCGCCACATTCCGTGGATCGCCGGCACCGCGCGAACAAATTGAATCACGCCTGCACGAATCCCAGGAAAAGCGGCGCACCACTCAGCCGATCGCAAAGAGTGCCGGCTGCATTTTCAAAAACCCGGAGAAATGTCCGGCTGGAAAACTGGTGGACGAACTCGGTTTAAAGAATTCGTCGGTCGGAAAAGCGCGCGTCTCGGAAGTGCACGGTAATTTCATCGTAAACGACGGCGGCGCGACCGCGACCGATATGCTTGAGCTGATTGACCGAATCAAGCAAGCGGCCCGAAGTAAGCGCGGAATTGAATTGGAAACTGAGGTTCAAATCGTAGGAGAACCAATTTGATGAAACAGAAAGATTTGCCGAAAAAGATTGCAGTGTTGATGGGCGGACCGGGCTCGGAACGCGACGTTTCTCTGGCGACCGGCCGCGGCGTTTCGAAGGCGTTACGATCGCTAGGCGCCGACATCGTCGATGTCGATGTTCGCGACGAGAACTTCCTGCTCCCGGAAGATGTCGATCTTGCCTTCATTACCATCCACGGAACTTTCGGCGAGGACGGGCAGTTACAGAAAATTCTGGAAGACCGCGGCGTTGCTTACACCGGCGACGGCGTTGAAGAAAGCCTGATCGCGTTCGATAAAATTTTAACGAAAGAAAAGTTTCGCGAGCACAACGTGGTTACGCCGGAGTGGGAAGTTCTCGACGCTGGTCAGCGCCCAAAAATTGCGGTGCCTCTGGTGGTAAAGCCGGCGCGGCAAGGTTCGACCGTGGGCGTCGTGATCGTGAAGAACGAAAGCGAAGTCGATTCGGCGATGAAGGAGGCTGCGAAGTACGATCGCAAATTGTTGGTGGAAAAATTTGTATCTGGCCGCGAATTGACGATAGGTATCCTCGGTGATCAAGCCCTGCCGATTCTTGAAATAATTCCGAAGGGCGGTTTTTACGACTTCAATACCAAGTACCCGTTCCTGAATCCGCAGGCTGGCGCGAGCGCGGAGCATGTTTGTCCGGCAAAGATCGATGCCGGCAAAACGAAAAAGGTTCAGGAGCTGGCACTGCAGGCATTTCGCGCCCTTGGCCTGGTCGTTTACGGACGCGTTGATGTGCTTTTGTCGGGCGCCGGCGACCCGTTCGTGCTCGAAGTGAACACGATCCCCGGCATGACTGAAACTAGTCTACTTCCGGAAGCGGCGGCCGCGGCCGGAATCAATTATATCGATCTTTGCCTTCGTATCATCGAATTGTCGCGCGCGAGAAGGGAGCGCGCTGGACGATGAAGCGACAGAAACGTCCCCGCGCGCGCAATCAGCGTCTCTCCAGCTTCCGCCAGCGGCGCCAGCAACACCTACTCGACGTCAAAGTGCGCTCGCGCAAGGCGGTCCAACACCGTAACCGCCGGCTGCTCGTCGTGTTCTCGAAGATCGCGCTGGTGATTCTGTTGGCCGGGGGACTTTATGTCGGCGCCCGGGTCGCGGCCAAGCGGTTCTTCATCGACAACCCGGATTACAAGCTCAACAACATCGAAGTGCAGACTGATGGAACTTTGCAGCGCGACCAGATCTTGAATGTCGCTGGTCTGCGCGAAGGGGAAAATATTTTTCGGGTAAACCTGGCGCGCGTCCACGAGCGATTGCAGGAGCTGCCGCAGGTCGATGAAGTCGAAGTTGTCCGCAAACTTCCAGCCGAAATCGATATCCGGATTGTCGAACGCAAACCGATTGGCTGGATTACAAGCGAAAAACAGATTGCCGACCCTTTTGCATCGGACGCCGCGTTTCTGGTGGACGCGCGCGGCGTTTTGATGAAAGAAAAGAAGTTGTTGCCAGAATACTTGGGACTGCCGCTGATTTTGGGTTGCGTGAGCGAGTCGCTCGAAGCCGGAAAAATCGTCGAATCGCCTGAAGCGCGAGCTGCGCTCGAGTTGCTGCGGCTGAGCACGCGTAGCTTTATGCAGACGCGGTTTCAGATTCGCGAGATTGATGTTTCGAAAGGTTACTGCCTGGTAGTGACCGACAAAAACCACAGCCGCGTGACGTTCGGTTTCGATAACCTCGACACGCAACTGCAGCGCTTGGAGCAATTCTTGATTTATTCCGATGATGCCCATCGCGAGCTCGCGACAGTGAATCTGCTCGTGCAACGAAATATTCCGGTCACATTCGCCAAGTCGCCCGCGGAAGTGATCAACGAGACGATCAAACCGGAGGAATCGCCGCGCATTATGAAGGCAATTCCGGTGCAGGCATCATCGAAGCCGTCGGCCACACTTGCGAAATCACATCCCGCTCCGTCGCCAACCGCGACTCCGGTGGCAAAGCGGGCGCGTCCCCTGCAACCTTTCAAGAAGAACTAAATAAGATGTCGAATAGTGATCTGATCGTTGGTTTGGAAATTGGGACGTCCAAGATTTGCGTCGTAGTCGGCGAGACGCGTCCGGACGGGACGTTAAGAATTCTGGGCGTCGGGCAGGCCCCATCGCGCGGTGTGCGCAAGGGCGAGATTGTGGATTTTGAAACGGCGATGAAATGCGTCCACGAAGCGGTGGTCGATGCCGAACAAAAAAGCGACGTGATGATTCGAAGTGTTTATGTCGCGGTCGCGGGCGGCCACATCCAAAGTTTCAACAACCGCGGATGCGTGATCTTGCCCGAAGAGCGCGACGAGATCGACGATCAGGATGTCGAAGATGTAAAGATCAACGCGCGGGAAGTGAGCATTCCGGCACAAAACGCGTTTCTTCACTCGATCATTCAGCACTATCACGTCGACCTCCAAGACGGCGTCCTTAATCCGGTCGGCATGCTCGGGGGAAAACTGGAAGCGGATTTTCATATCATTCACGGCGTTCGGACGCGCATTCAAAACACGATTCGCTGCGTCAAAGAATTGCCACTCGAAGTCGAGGATGTGGTTTTCAGCGCGCTCGCTTCCGCCCAAGTGGTGCTGACGCAGCACCAAAAAAATCTCGGCGCACTCGTAGTCGACATCGGCGGCGGTACCACCGATTACATTCTTTATGTCGACGGCGCAGTAAAACAAAGCGGCGCCCTCGCGATCGGCGGCGATCACATGACCAATGATATTTCCATGGGGCTGCGGATTCCGATGGCCCGCGCTGAAAAATTAAAAACCGAAGAAGGCAGCTGCGTTCTCGGCAACTGTCTGCCCGGTGAAACGATTTTGTTAAAGGACGATTCCGGATTTGCCGGCAAAGAAATCGAGCGCGAGACACTCAACACCATCATTCATCTGCGATTGCGCGAAACTTTCGAGTTGCTCAAGCGCACGGTCGAAGAGGAGCCGTTCATCAATTATGTCGGCGCTGGGATTTTCATTACCGGCGGCTGCAGTCTGGTGAATGGGATCGACCATCTTGCGGGCGAAATTTTTGAAATGCCGGCGCACGTCACGCACGCACAAACGCTCTCCGGTCTGACTTCAGCGGTCGAGAACCCGCAATTTTCAACCGCAATCGGTTTGCTCAGATACGCCCAGGCCGTTCAAGTCGATCGGCCGCGGCGCGGCATCACTCGAATTTTCGGAAGATTTTTTAGTGGAATGCGATGACAACAGAAAGATCACATGATCCAGCTCAGTAAAAATTACAGTCTGCCGGAACGGCAAGAGGAACCAATTCCCATCAAAGTTGTCGGAGTCGGCAGCGCGGGATCGAACGCGCTCGATCGCGTGCTGCTCGATGGCATGGACAAGGCCGATCTCATCGCGATCAACACCGATGTCCAATCGCTGGCGAGCTCGGTTGCGGCGCGCAAAGTCCAGCTCGGTCGTTCAAGCACGCACGGGCTCGGCACTGGAGGCGATCCGGAGCTCGGTTATCAAGCTGCGATCGAATCGGCAGATGAGATTCGTCAAGCAATCGCCGGCGCGCGAATGATTTTTATTTGCGCGGGACTCGGTGGCGGCACCGGATCGGGCGCAGCGCCCATCGTCGCGCAACTCGCGCGCGAAGCCGGCTCGCTCGTGATCGCGTTTGCGACGCTCCCCTTCTCTTTCGAAGGGAAACGTCGCGCGGCGCAGGCCCAGGATGCGTTATCGCGACTAAATGAAATTGCGAACGCGGTGATTTGTTTCGAGAACGACCGAATGGGCGATATGGTCGCGCCCAAAGCCGGCATTCATCAGGCTTTCGGCATCGCGGACATGACGATCAGCCAGAGTGTGCGCTCGATCGTCAATTTAATTCAGCGACCTGGCCTCATTCGAATCGGTTTTGACGATTTGTTCGCCGCGTTACGCAGTCAAAACGGCCGTTGCCTGTTCGGTTTTGGTGAATCCGACACCGATAATCGCGCGCACGATGCGCTGACCCAGGCGCTGAAAAATCCGCTCATGGACAAAGGCCGCATGTTATCGGAAGCGGCGCACGTTCTGGTTCAGGTTGCGGGGGGTCCAGGCATGACTTTGTCCGAAGTTGAAATTCTAATGCGCGAGCTCGGCCGACACGTGCGCGATCATACTCAAATCGTTTTTGGGACCGCAGTTGATGGGAAAATGGGAAATCGCCTCAGCGTCACGATCATCAGCTCGCTCGCTTCGGAGGATTCGATCGCCGCGCAAGATACGTCACCGCCGCCAGAACCGTTTCTCGCGCCGCCGCCGGCGATCTTGGAACAAGTTGAAGAGCCACCGCCAGCGCCTCCGACAATCGACATCGTCCCCGAGACTGAAAGCGCAGCTTCACTGGAGCCTGCTCCGGACGATTGGATTGCGGTCGAACCGCCGGTCGCGGCTGAAGCGCCGCCGCCACCCGTGCCGGCCCCATCGATCAAAAAGCCCGCGCCGCGCTTGATTCCGCCGAAGAAAAAACCGGTCGTGGAAAAAGAGGCGAAGCCACCGAAAGAAAAATCCGTCCAGGCGAAGCAGGAGGTTTTGCAGTTCGAACCGGTCACGCGCGGACGTTTCGAAAAAAGCGAGCCGACCATCGTCGAAGGTCAGGACCTCGACATTCCTACGTTTCTCCGCAAGAACATCCGCGTGAAGTAACCGCGCGAACGCGACTACTTCTTCATCAGCTCCAACACGGCGCTGGTCATACCGATGATGCCGACGCGAATCGTCGGTTCCGGCACGGGCGCGAATTTGCTCGAATGCAAACTCGGCAATTCTTTTCCTTCCCGTTTGAACTGCGCGATTTTTTCCGGATCGACGGCGCCGATGTGAAAGTCGACTGCCGGAATCGAGTGGTCGGGCAAACTGTACTCGGAAAAATCTTCGCCGCCCATGGTTGGATCGACAATCTCGACGTTGTCGGCGCCGAGCACATTTTTCCAAACCCCCACGAGTCGCTTGGTCAAATCCGGATTGTTATAGGTCGCGGGCGTGAATTGATCTTTCAAAACGTTAACAATTGGCGTCCGGTCAGCCGGAACTCCGCCGGCGCTTGCGATTCCTTTTGCCATGTCATCAATCGCCTTAAGAACTCGATCACGCACTTCCGATTTATAAGTTCGCACGGTTAGCTGCATCTTCGCTTCATCGGGGATGATGTTGTGTTTGGTGCCGCCGTGAATTGATCCAACCGTGACCACGATCGGGTCGAGCGGATTATTTTCGCGACTCGCGATTGTTTGCCAGGCGTTGATCATCTCCGCGGCCAGGACAATCGGATCCTTGGTTTTGTGCGGGTAGGCGCCGTGGCCGCCAATACCACGAACTGTCACGTCTACCGAATCGACGTTCGCGTAAGTGTATCCGGGCGTGACTCCAATGTGGCCGGTTTGCAGATCGGCCTTGTCATGAAAGCCAAGCGCGAAGTCGGGTTTGCCGAATCGATTATAAAGACCGGCCTTGAGCAACGCGCGCGCTCCACCGACCGTTTCTTCCGCCGGTTGTCCGATGAACACGATCGTTCCCGACCATCGCTCCTTTAATCGCTGCAATGCCCGCGCCGTCCCGATAAAGGCCGACATGTGCGCATCGTGCCCGCACGCGTGCATCACATGAACTTCTCTACCGTCGTCACCTTTGGTCGTGACTTTGCTTGCGTAAGGCAGTCCGGTGTCTTCTTCGACCGGCAACGCGTCCATGTCGGTGCGTACCAGCACGGTCGGCCCGGGACCGTTCTTCATGATGCCGATAACGCCATAGCACTTGAGATTCGGGTTATCGTATTTGCCAAAGTTTTCCGTCACTTCGCAGCCGGTCGCGCGCAGTTCCTTCGCCACCAGCGCCGACGTCTTTTCTTCACGAGTGGAAAGCTCGGGATGACTATGGATATCTTTATAAATCGCCAGCAACGACGGCAGCTCACCCTGCGCGATTTTCTCCACCGGCTGTTCCTGCGCGAAAATCGAACCGGCGGCCAGGATCGACCCGCCTACGCCGAAGGCTATGGCGCGGCAGGCCAAGGACAAGATCGACAAAGCAAAAATCTTCATACCGGCGAACCTAAGTTGTCATTCCGAGTGAAGTCGAGGAATCTCTTATTGTGGAATTCGAAAAGAACACAATGCTCTTCGGCGCCGACCCTACGCCGCGGATCGTTGCGATTGAGCTGGGCGAAACCGGCACGGTCAAGGTTCACCGGCGCGAGAAAGATGGCTCAACCACGACCGACGTGGAACCGTTTCATCCCTTCGTTTGGGCCGACAGCGACGTTGTCGATCTTGGAATTGAGGCAGAAAAGCTCAAGGGCGATCTGAAATTCGGTTGGCTGATCACAGTCGACAGCTGGAAAGAACTGATCTCGCTCCGAAACGGTTTAAAAAACGCCGGGCGCGATTTCTTTGCCCTCACCGACCCGATCCAACATTACCTCACCGCGACCGGGCGAACGCTCTTCAAAGATTTCCCGTTCGACGAGCTGAAAAGAATGCAGCTGGAAGTGCTCTCGTTTTCAGAAGGCGAGGCAGATCACATCATGAGCATCGCGCTCTCCGACAACACGGGCTGGGAAGAGGTGATTATTGTCGATGCAAAGAAGACGGAAGAATCTGAAAGAAGCGCCATCAAGCGCCTGACGAGTCTGATCAAGGCGCGCGACCCGGATGTGATCGAAGGGCACAACCTGTTTCGGTTTGATCTGCCTTATCTCGTCGCGCGGGCAAAGAAACTGAAAACCAAACTCGACTGGGGCCGCAGCGCCGGTTTTTTGCGTTCGCGCCCGTCGCGACTTCAAATCGCGGAGAAGACGATCGACTATCCGAAGTTTACGATCGACGGACGCCACTTCGTCGACACTTTTTTGCTCGCGCAATTCTATGATGTCGGGATGCGCTCGCTCGCTGGTTTCGAGCGGACCGACGTCGCACGCCATTTTGGATTTTGTGATGAAGAAATCTCCGCGCTGGTCGGGAAGGAATTGGAGCGCGCCTACATCAGCGGCAAAGAGAAATTTCGCCGCCGCGCGCTTTGCGGCGTTCGCGAGACCCGCGCGGTCTCGGAATTACTCAGCCCGAGTTACTTCATCCAGGCGCAGATTTTTCCCTACAACTACCAGGACGTGATCGTGCGCGGCAATGCGACCCGAATAAACGGTTTGTTCCTGCGCGAATATTTTCGCCAGAAACACAGCATCCCCGAACTGCCGATGCCACAAACTTTCGAGGGTGGCTACACTGACATCTTCTTCACCGGCGTTGCGCGCAACGTCTGGCATTGCGACGTCGCGTCCCTTTATCCGTCGATCATGCTCCAGTTCGATTGCTTTCCGGCGAGCGATCGGCTGCAAATCTTCAGACATTTATTGACCGATCTGCGCACGTTTCGGCTGGAGGCAAAGGCGAAGATGCGCGCCGAAAAGAATCCGGCGCGACAGCACCATCTTCAAGCGCTGCAAAACACGTTCAAGATTCTGATCAACAGCTTCTACGGCTATCTCGGGTTCGCCCAGGGACATTTCGCCGATTTCGACGCAGCCGCGCGGGTCACGCAAATCGGGCGCGATTTATTGAAGAAAATGATCGGGTGGCTAAACGCGCACGGCGCGAACGTGATCGAGGTCGATACCGACGGAATTTATTTCGTCCCGCCGGAAAAAATCGACATCGACGAATTGCAAAAAGGATTGGCGAAAGAGTTGCCGCCCGGCATCGAAGTGGAGTTCGACGAGCAGTTCGAAGCAATGTTCAGCTACAAGGCGAAGAATTACGCGCTACTGACCAAAGATGGCGATGTCATCATCAAAGGTGGCGCACTGAAGTCGCGCGGCCTCGAGAAATTCCAGCGCGTATTTCTGGAAGAGATGATCAAGCTCATTATGGAGGGTAGGTCTGACGCGATCCCGCGACTGCGGGACCAGTTCGAGAAAAAAATCCGCAATCGCGAATGGAAGATCGACATGTTGATGAAAACCGACACACTCCAGGACTCGCTGGAGAAATATCGGGCGAAAATCGCCGGATCAGCACGCAATCGCGCCGCCGCTTACGAGCTCGCGCTGGCCAGCGGCCGCGCTTACAAACCGGGCGACCATGTCAGCTATTATATTAGGAGCACACCGAAAAAGGCCCCAGCTTACGAAGCGGCCAGGCTTGCCAGCGCTTTCGATCCCCAAAACCGGGACGAGAACGTCGATTACTACGTCGCCAAGCTCGATGAGCTGGTGAAAAAGTTTGGTTCAATGACTCCCGCTTCGGAGCAGGAGACCTTAAAGCTCTAAACCAGCCTGGCGTCGAGATTAATTTGGGTGCCGGCCAACGCGACCGAAACCGGACAAGTTTTTTTTGTCTGCTCGGCTTGCTCGCGAAATTTTGCTTCGTCGATACCGGGAACCTCGGCTTCGGTTTTTAAATCGATCGTCGTGATCTTTGGCGCGCCGCCGACCATTTCAAGCTTCACGGTCGCGGTGGTGCTGATCCGTTTGGCCGGATGGCCAGCTTTCTCGAGATTGGCCGAAAGAGCCATTGAATAACAGCCGGCCTCAGCCGCTCCGATCAGTTCCTCCGGATTCGTTCCCTTCCCTTCCTCAAACCGTGACGAGAAAGAATACGGTCCTTCAAATGCACCGCTCCTGAGCTTCATCGTTCCTTTGCCTTGCTTCAATGTGCCGTCCCAAACGGCGGATCCAGTTCGTGTTGCCATTGTTTTGTCTCCGTTAATTGTTACTGGATTAACGATTCGCGCCGCACGAGGACGAGCGCA
>QHOI01000113.1 GCA_003218705.1 Verrucomicrobiota bacterium
CCCGGGATTGAGCACCGGCTGGTTGTCGGCCATGACCTGGCCTTTGTCCGGTTTTTCCAGGCCGGCGATGATGTCGAGCAATGTCGATTTTCCGCAACCGCTCGGCCCGACAATCACGATAAACTCGCCTTCAGCGACCTCCAGCGAGACATCGTCCAGCGCATGCACTATCTGCCGCTTTTGGCGAAACCATTTCGAGACGTGATCCACCACGAGTTTCGCGGGTGGTGGTCCGCGCAGTTCTTCTTGCAGCGACATTAGAGCTTTCCGAAGAGTTTCGAAAGATCGGGCGCAGTCTTGATGAAACCCGCGCGCACCGAATTTTGCATGAACTTCTCAACTGGCGCGCGCGGCGTTTCCGATGTAAAAACAATTCGCTTCCACGCGGATGTGATTACTTGCGGTGTCATGTCGCTTTTCGTTTCTTCAAGCAGCTCCGCTTTGATTAACCGTTGTGCTTCTTCAGGATTTTTAAGGATCCAATCGGTCAGTTCGGCGTGCGCTTGCGCAAATTTCTTTGCCAGCTCGCGTTTCTCCTTCAGGAACTTAACGCTCGAAACCAACACCGTAGTTGCTGCATCCTTTTCTTCGACAATCACTTTGCCGGAAGCTTCCTGTTCCAGACGTGACAGCCATGGCTCGACTGTCCAAACCGCGTCCACCCTTTTTTCCTTAAACAGCCCCAACTGATCGGGATTCTGTGTCGGGATCACTTGGGCGTCGCCGCCGAGCTGCGTGATTTTCAGTCCGCCCTCCGTTAACCATGCGCGGCACGAAATGTCCTGCGTATTGCCGAGTTGCGGCGTGGCAATTTTTTTGCCGTGAAAATCTGCGGGCGCTTTTAAATTCTGGTCGGCCTGAACAACAAGGCCGGCTCCACCGTTGGCCGCACCGGCGATTAGACGGATCTCTTCGCCATTGGCTTTTGTGTAAGCGTTCAGCGCCGGCCCGGGGCCGACGTAAGTCAAATCGATCGAATTCGCGAAAATCGCTTCCATCGCGCTTGGCCCGGCGTTGTAAACGAACCATTCGATCTTCGTTCCTTCGCCCAGCCGCTGCTCAAACCAACCATTCCCTTGTCGCGAAAGTGCATGCGCGATCACGCCCTGTGCGTGAGTGATATTTGGAAAATGACCGACCCGAATCTTGGTTTCACCGGAAGCCGGACCCGCGGTCATGACGGCCAACAACATCGACAATGACGAGATCGATATCTTCATTCGCGAATGTCGATCTTGGCAGGGGATCGGCACAACCACAATCGCCGAAACTCAGTAACTACTTCAATGGCCGCGCGACCAGAATTCCTGAATCGCTACGATATTTCCTCAGATAATCTGAAAGCCGCGAATCGACGACCACCTTGCCGTAGTTGTGCGGGGCCGAAGCGTGCAGGAAATGCAAAACGCCGTCCGGCGTGCGTAGCGCCAGGCCGACGTGTGACGTCGAATACAAACGCCCATCGTGCGAAACAATTCCGATAATGTCGCCGCTCTGAAGTTTCGGTTCGATTTTCGCCACCCGATTCTTTGGAATTTGGTAGAGCGGTCGCCTTGAAACGTCCGCTTCCATTCGTGCAAGCGGCCCGAGCAGCGATTTGTTCGCCGCCAGGTAACGATAATGCCTCCACGCAACCGTCATTTCATGCGCCGCATGCGGCACACTTTGGCCACCAAGCCTCGTCGTCAGGTCTTCTACCAGACCGCGCTTGTCATTGTCGTAGAGCCAATCCTCCAAATAATGCAGCCGCGAGAGATATTCGCCTGTGCAGACGCCGCCGCGGTATCGGTCGACTTCGATGTAATGCAAAAAGTTTTCCGGACTCCAATTCGCTTCCGATTCATTCAGCATCCGCGCGAACGCGAGCGATGTTTCGAAAAACGTCCAGCAATCCAGTCCGTTGAAATTCACCGAGGGGGACTCGATTCGATTATCGATCTCGAGCGTGTACGATTTGTAACGCGTCCCGGAGAGCGCCTGCCCAACCACCGCAGTCCGCTCGCCGATCGACAGCGATTTCCAATCGTTACTTTTTGCCAGCGAAACCAGACGGTTGAACTGCGCCTGACCCTTAAAGACCGTTTGAAATGGCAATCGCGTCTCGACCGCAAACGCGGTCGCGCAAATCAAAACAATCGGAGCAATGACCTTCGAAGCCCTCATAGCGGTCAGAACTGAAAGCCAAATCGTGGCCCAATCAACCTTGAACTGTGGGGGACGCTGTTAGCGTCCCTCTTAAATTTCAGCGGGAAGCAAACTGCTTCCCCTACAGCGCGATGCTGCGTGAATCAGCGTTTTAATCGATCACGCAGCGAGTATGCGCGCGATTTCAGAAATTCTTTCGGTCTCTCGCCCCGGATCGGTTTCATGAAATACCGGAGCGAGCGGCGATTCAGCCGCGGCTCGTAGCCGAATTCCGGCATTAAATCCCGGCAGTGCCATTCCACCCAGCCGACCTCATCCTCATGCAGTTCGTTCTTCCAGCGCGTCACCGGCGCGGTGCTGATTTCCGCAAACCGAACACCGGCCGCGGAATTGCCCGCCCACGAGCGTCCAACCTTCGTCGGATTCAGCACAATATCGGGATCGAAATTGATCTCCAAATAATCGCATACTTTTTGCATCGACATCTTGGGATCGAGCGCAAGGTCTTCGTAGCCGACGACCAGACCTGGAATTTCCTTGGTCCGAATTTTTTTTGCGAGCTTTGCCGCCGCCCGCCAGTGCGCGACGACATAGTAAACCGAGAACCGCCGCGTCTTTCTCGTGTGCTCGAGCGCGATCTGCGCCGCCAGCAACGCGCGCGGATCACGCATCGTCAGCAACAGCTTCGCTTTCGGGAATTGATTGAAAATTTCCGAGACGTAATTGCGATTGGCCGGAGTTTTTTCAACCCAGCGTTTTATCCGGTCGAGCGGAACGCCTACGACCTCCGCGTACGCTTCCATCATCAGCACCAGCAAATCTCTGTTCATGTTGGCGGGATCGAAAGCCACTCGCTCGAATGTCTCGAGAAATTTTTGTTTTGGAAACTCGGCGTAGTCCTGCCGTCCGCGCATCGCCTGAAACCCGAATAACACGTTTGTCCACGATTCCTTGGTCAAATAATCGAATTGCGCCCGGCGTCCGCGCGTTCGGTATTTCGTCAGCACCGTCGGGAAATAGGCCGTGTCCTGCGGCATCACTAGCAGCTCGGGATGACTGTCGAGCAACGAAACGAGCAAGGTTGTCCCGGATTTCGCCGCGCCCGCGATGAAGCAGGCGCGCTGGTCGAACGGCAAGTTTTGCATCGACATCATTATAGGCGGGTCGCGCTCTCCGAGCGCGATGCTAAAACGTAAATCCTGTGGCCTAACCACACAAACCGCCGATGATTCTCCACATGCCGGGAACTGCGCCTGCATTACTCAGCAAAACCGCCCTCGCCGATCGCGCCGATGCTTTGCTACCGGAGTATCGAGAAATAATCGGAAGCATTCTGCCCGAAGCCGGCTTCGGCGGAATTTGGGAGAGCGAGATGTTCTTGTTTTATGCGGCCGTAAAACCGTTTGCGCCAAAGCAAATTCTCGAATCCGGCCGCGCTCGCGGCAAAAGCACGCTCATTCTCGCGCGCTGTTTTGCCGACGCGCGAATCATCAGCATCGAATACGATCGACAATCGGAAAACGCCGCCGCCGCCGAAGCGAAACTGAAGAGTGAACGGAATGTCGAGCTTCTCTACGGCGATTCGCGCGAGATCTTGCCGCAACGATTGCAGCCCGGCGACGCGGTCTTGATCGATGGGCCAAAAGATTTCCGCGCGCTCAAGCTCGCCCTCGATCTCCTGCGGACCGGAAAACCGTGCGCCGTCTTCGTCCACGATTTCCCGCCAAACTCACCGCAGCGAAAATTTGTCGAGCGCAACTGGCCGAATGCTTTCTTCGGCGACGACCCGCTCTTCCAACGCTTTCAAAGCTTGGATAACGAGCGCGATCCCCGCCCAAATCCGCAGCGGCGCTACGGAATTTTTGCATGCTTGCCCCGGCCGGTGTCACTTTCTTACTGGCAAATACGAATTCGACTGTTTTTCGCGGCGTGGTGAATGTTTTTGATTCGCCCCGGCAAGTTTATATCGTTCATCGACTGTGCCGAATCCGTTTTCGAGAAAGCGAAAGATAGTTCGCCAAGCGCCGCACGCTGGCGCGAAAAAATCGACCCGGGTAAAACTGCGTCCCGGTAGCGATTGGACAAAGCGCAATTTCATCACCAGCGTTTGGATTCCGACGCTGTTTACGAAACGCTCCGGCGCGCGCGCCCGACCGCTCTTTCCCAAAGTGCAGCCCGGCCAAATTGGCATCACCTGGATCGGGCACGCCTCTTTTCTCGTTCAAACGCACGATGCCAATGTCCTGATCGATCCGATCTGGTCGATGTGGCTCAAAGTAATCAAGCGACTGAAGGAGCCCGGCTTTCATATTCATCATCTGCCTTCGATCGATTTCGTACTCGTGACTCACGCGCACTTCGATCATCTCGATCGCCGCACGCTGCGGCTCGTCGCGGCCGATCAGCCGATCGTCGTTCCAGTGGGCGTGGGCCGTCTCGTCCATCGGCTCGGATTCAACATTGTGCACGAGCTGGATGAATGGCAGACGATCGAGCTCGGTCCGCTCAAAATTTCTCTCACTCCCGCGCATCATTGGGGCGCTCGCTTTCTTGCGGATACTCATCGCGGCTTTGGCGGTTTCGTAATCGGCGCGAACGGGCGCTCCGTGTTTCATTGCGGCGATACCGCTTATTTCGAGGGCTTCAAAGAAATTGGCGAACGCCACAACATCGAGATCGCGCTTCTGCCCATCGGCGCTTACGATCCGCCACTCGCGCGCGAAGTGCACATGAATCCGGAAGAAGCGGTGCGCGCTTTCAACGAGCTCAAAGCAAAGACACTCGTGCCGATGCATTACGGCAGTTTTCGCTTGGGGTACGAGCCGTTGGAAGAACCGCTCGAGCGTTTGCGCGAATCGGCTCGCGTCCACGGCATCGAAGATAAGGTGCTTGTCATGACCGAGGGAAAACCGGTCGTCTTATGAAGAAGAAAACGCCGAACGCTGAACGCCGAACATCCAATAAGCAGAAATTCAGAGCCTCTGCATTCGATATTGGGCGTTGGGCGTTGAGCGTTGGGCGTTAAGATCGCGAGATGTCTACGCGATCCACTCGCGTTGATGTAATCGGTGCCACATCAGCCGGTCTACTCGTCGTCGGTTTCTGTCTCCTTCTTCTTCGGCACGATCCGCTCGTTTTTTGGAACGACGACTATCAATTGTCGATCTTGCCGGTGTTCGCCGACGTGGCGCGGAGTTGGAATGAAGGTCATTTTCCGCTGCTCAGCCCGTACTCCTGGGTCTGCAGCAATCTCGCGGGCGAATTCCAGTATGGAACGTTTTCAATCTTCATAAACGCGGCCGTCATTTCTATCTGGAAATTTCCACTCACGTTTCCACAACAGGCGGCTGCACTTTCGATTACACATCTCTTCGTTCTCGCTGCCGGCGCGTTTCTGCTCGCGCGCGATCGCAAATTCTCTTTTCCAGTGTCGATCTTCGTCGCCCTGGTCGCGGCTTTGAACGGCTGGATCATCTGTTGGGGCGCGAGCGATTGGTTCGGCGCGCTTGGCGCATTCGCGTGGCTGCCGTGGGCTTGGTGGGGTCTGGAGCGCGCACTCGATCGACA
>QHOI01000114.1 GCA_003218705.1 Verrucomicrobiota bacterium
TGTATTCGTAGGTGCCGATCGAGTCGGTGTAGCCTTCAATCGTAAAGGTCGCTTTCGGATTGCGTTTCAGAAGGTCGACAAGTTTTCCCAAAATGTCGCCGGGTTGTAAGTCAGCGCTATCGAACCCGAAAAGCTGATCTTCGGGCATTCGAATCTTCGTTCCCGAACCGAGCGGACCTTTTTGGGAGAGCAATTGATCGAGATCGCTAAATCCCGGCGCGCCTTTTTTGTTCGGGCCGGCGCTGTCGCCGGGAAGCTTACTCGTGAAAGTGTTCGGACGTTTGATGATCGTGCTGGTGGCCAGCTCGGTTCCGCTGAGCGCAGGCTGTGGCCGACCCGAAACTGAGCTGTCGTTCAGGACCGATTGCTCATGAGTGGCATTTGGATTTGTGGAAAGAGTTTGCGCCGCGCTGCGCTCGATCTCGTTCATGACCGAAGCCACATCTGCCTGGTCAACTTTCGGTTTGTCCGGCAGAACGTTGCTCATGTCGTCCGGCATCGCGGTCGTTGCCTGAATCTCCTGCAAAAGCTTGTCGAACGATTTCTTCTCGTCCGGCTGTTGCTCCTTCGTGTCATCGGGGTTCGGTTTCGACGCCGGATTAGTTTGGTCGCCGCTCGCTTTGTCGATCTGATTCATGTCGACATTTTTGACCCTAAAAGTCATCGGCTGCTGCACATCACTGAAGACTGCATCGACCGACTGAAATCGTGCCCGATAAAAATAAATACAAAGGGTGATGTGGAGGCAGAGCGATATGATCAAACCAAACCAAATCCAGCTTCGCTCCGGGCTGCCGGTAAGCAGCGCTTCGTGTTCGATATCGTCGATATCGTCAAAATCGGAAATTCTGGTCGCTGCTTTCATCGTCTTAATTAAACACCGTTAGCGCCGCATCGTTGTCAATCTCCTACGCGCTTAGACACTGCACTTGCTCCGCGCGTTCGTTCAATGAAAGCCCGGGCCGCCCTGCGAATCTCGTCGGCCACGCGCGCCTCCGGCGAAACAAATTTGGGAGTGAACCACGGAAATAGCCCGATCAAATCGTGCGTCACCAGAATCTGGCCATCACACTGTTCCCCCGAGCCGATGCCGATCGTCGGAATGCTAATGCCGTTGGTGATTTGTTTGGCGATCTCCGGGACCACAATCTCGAGCACAACCGAAAACGCGCCCGCTTTTTCGACTGCCTTCGCGTCAGCGATCAGCGCTTCGGCTTCAGACTGCGTTTTACCCTTAACTTTATAGCCGCCCTGTTCGCGTACTTGCTGCGGCAACATTCCGATATGGGCCATATAGGGAATTCCTACGCGCGTGATTGCTTGGATGTGCGCGATATGACTTACGCCGCCCTCTAACTTCACCGCTTCTGCGCCGGCATCGATAAATTGTTTCGCCGTCGCGACAGCCTGCTCGGGCGTTTCGAAAGTGTGGATTGGCATATCGCCGACGACCAACGCGGATTTAACCCCGCGCGCGACCGCGCGAGTGTGATGCAACATTTCTTCGAGTGTAACGCGGGTCGTGTCTTCGTAGCCGAGCACGACCATGCCCAACGAATCGCCGACCAGAATGATGTCGATCCCGCTCTCATCGAGCAGTCGCGCCGTCGGATAATCGTAAGCGGTCAGCGCGGTGACTTTCTCGCCGCGCTTCTTCATCTCTCGATATTTCTCGACCAGATTCGTCATTACCATTTCTCCGCGAAGCAGATCACTTTAGTCGAATCCTCAATCTGCGCGAGCAGCTCGCGGACGGTTTTTGTTTGGTTAGGTAAAGTTAAATCCGGCCGGATATCGGCCAAAGGCTGAAGCACAAATTTCCGCTGATGCAGACGCGGATGCGGCAACTGCAAACGCTCGTTCTCGACACTCAGATCATCAGCATAAAGAAGGTCGATGTCGATCTTGCGTGAAACGTTTCTGGCATGATCGCGTTTGCGTCCGAGCGATTCTTCGACCCGAACGAGCTGCTCTAGCAACGCGCTTGGATCACCGTCGTAGTCGATTTCCAAAACTGCGTTTAAGAATTTGCCGGCATCCGGCTCACAATCTACCGGCTCCGTTTCGTAGATCGGCGAACTCCGTATCGGCGGTTTAACATTGGCCAGATCGACAATTTCTTTTCGCGCCGCGCGCAAATTCGCCATTCGATCGCCCAAATTCGAACCGAGCGCGATGCCGGTCCTCATTTCGCCGGCGCAATTCCGAGCACGTCCTGCATCGAGTAAAGCTGAGCGGGTTTTCCGAAGATCCATTGCGCCGCACGCAAAGCACCGCGCGCAAAAATTTCGCGACTGCCGGCCCGATGCGTTAGTTCGAGCCGTTCGTCGGGTCCGGCAAAAGTGACCGTATGCTCGCCGACAACGTCGCCTTCGCGAATTGATTCGATTGGAACTTCTTGCGTCTCTTTCAAAATCTCACGGAGCGTTTTCGCCGTTCCGCTTGGCGCATCTTTCTTCATCTTGTGATGTGTCTCGGTGATTTTGGGCGCGAACTCAGAACCGAAAATTTCCGCGGCCTGGCGGGTCAGAGCAAAGAGCACGTTCACTCCGACGCTAAAGTTCGACGCCAAGACAATTGGCAATTTACCAGCCGTTTCTTCAATTAATTGGCGCTGCTCCGGCGAATGCCCGGTCGTGCCAATGACGAGCGCTTTTCCGTGCTGCAAAGTCGCCCGACAAATTTCGTCGATCGCGCCCGCATTGCTGAAGTCGATCGCAACGTCGCAATCCTTGATGGCTGAATCGATCACGTCGCCTAGATCGCATTGCGCGACGATGTCGATCTTCGGATCGTCCTTGGCCAGATCGGCAATCGTCTGGCCCATTCGACCGCGCGCCCCGATCAGCGCAACGCGCACGGACGTTTTCATTTTGCTTTTTCGAATTCCTCGACTGTTTTGCGCAAGCGAGTTTGGTTCGCGTCCGACATTTCGCATAATGGCAAACGAACTTCGGCTGACATCGCGCCGCGCCAAGCCAGTGCGGTTTTCGCCGGCACCGGATTCGGTTCGATAAACAAATCTTTAAACACCTGGAAAAGCTTGCGATGCAAACTTTCGGCCGATTTGTAATCACCCGAATCGCAAGCTCGAACCAGTGCACAAAGTTCCGCCGGAAACAAATTCGAAGCCACACTCACAACCCCAACCGCGCCCACCGCCATGAATGGCAGGGTCAACGAATCGTCGCCGCTCAAAATCGTGAACTCTTGCGGTAAACGGCGGCGCAATTCGGCGACGCGCTCCACACTGCCGCTCGCTTCTTTGATCGAAACGATATTGCGACACGTTTCCGCCAATCTGACAACCGTGTCCGCGGCAATATCCACCGCGCAGCGGCCAGGAATGTTGTAAAGCATCACCGGCAGCGATGTTGCCCCGGCGATCGCCTTGAAGTGTCGAAATAATCCTTCCTGGCTCGGTTTGTTGTAGTAAGGCGCGACGAGCAATGCGCCATCCGCGCCGGCTTTCTCGGCGAACTTCGTCGCTTCAATCGAATCTCGCGTAGAATTCGTCCCCGCACCGGCAATGACCTTACAGCGACCGTTGGCGATCTTTATCGCGCGTTCAATGACTTCATGTTTCTCATCATGAGTCAGCGTCGGCGATTCGCCCGTCGTGCCGACCGCGATAACTCCGGTAATTCCGGCCGCGATCTGCACTTCAGCTAATTTTTCGAACGCCGCAAAATCGACATCTCCGTTGCGGAAGGGTGTCACTACTGCCGTGAAAGTGCCGCGAAACATTTGTTAGCAAATTAAACTTCGATCGTCCCCTCAAAAGCAAACTCGGCGGGGCCGGTCAGGGTCACGTTGGTAAATTGATCCCCTGCCCTCTTAAAACCGACGCTGAGTTCGCTGCCGCTGCGAACGGTCACACTGATTGGTCCATCGACCTTTTCCGTTGCGGCAAAAATCAGGGCGCTGGCAACGACGCCGGTTCCGCAGGCAAGCGTTTCGTCTTCGACACCGCGCTCGTAGGTTCGCACGAGAATTTTCTGGGCGCCGCGCTTCTCGATAAAATTCACATTCGCCCCAGCCGGCGAAAACATTTTGTGACGCCGGATCGCTTCGCCTCTCCGGCGAACATCGACATCGTCGACTTTGGAACCCGGCACCACCACGTGCGGCACGCCGCTGTTGATAAAATGCACGCGTTCCTTCTCGGCATTGGCAACAAGTTCGATCCCAAGTCGCAAGTCTTTCGGCTCGCTCAGTTGCAGGGTGACCGATTCACCGTGCAATTCTCCCCGAATCAGGCCGGCCAGCGTTTGAAACGAAATCTTCTCCGGTGCTCCGGCAATTTTGGTAGCGAAGCGCGCGAAACAGCGCGCACCGTTTCCGCACATTTCCGCTTCCCCGCCGTCGCGGTTGTAGTAGCGCATCCTGAAATCGGCGCCGTTTGAGCCTTTCTCGAGCAACAAAATCCCGTCTGCGCCCACACCGCGATGACGATCGCAAATGCGAACGATTTGCTCCGGCTCTAAGCGCACGTTGCCGGCGCGATTGTCGATCATGACAAAATCGTTGCCCGCGCCGTTCATCTTGGTGAATCGCAACATGATGTCGATCTAATGTAGCGGTGGCTGTCTTAATGACAACGTTGCCCAAGAGCGAATTTGTCGTTTAGTTCTCGCCCATGCGGAAGCTGATCATCGTCTTGTGCATCACGGCAATTACGCAAGGCGCACCGGCCGCCGGGCTCAACAGCTTAATTCTCGAGCAAATCCAAAAGATGCCGACCGGCGGCAAGTATTCCGTCTCGCACTTCGCTAAAATTAAGTTGGAATCGGCCGCGCACTTCGAATCGGGGAAGTTCTTCGTCATCCCGACCGCGCCGTATCCGAGTTTCTGTTCGGGCGCGACTTATATCGTTTTCATCAAAACGATCGAAGCCTTGCGCGACAGTGGGCAGCTCCAGCTCGACTTTGCCACGTTGAATCAACTTATGATTCGCGATCAGCACGATGGAGAAGGCATTTGGGGTCGCTGGAATGCGAACGGCCCCGGCACTGCGCGCTTATTTCACGAACTCGGGCTCGGACGGAATTTCACCGATTTCAGGCAAGCGCAGCCGGGCGACTTCATGAAGATCTTTTGGAATCAAAACGTCGGTCGAAGCGAAAGCGGCCACTCGGTCATCTTTCTCGGAACAGCGAATCATCCCGACGGCGAGTACGTGCGCTTCTGGTCGAGTAACATTCCTCACGGCTACGGCGAAAAAGAAGTTCCGCGCACCAAGATTGCGAACGCGATTTTCTCGCGATTAGAAACGCCGGCCAATCTCACGCGCGTTCATGACATTCCGGTTGTCGACGATTATCTCGCTTCTCTTCTACGCAAGAAATCAAACTTCGCTGAAGCGACGAAGAAGTGCGGAATCTAATTCAATGTGGGAGCGGCCTTAGTGCCGCGACTCTTCTTTTCCTAATCGGGCCGCTAAGGTCCCTCCCACATCAGGCTCAGGCCGATTTGATAGCGTTTCCTAGATCGCGCGCGAAAGCGCCGACCTTCTCAACCATCTCCGGTTTGTCTCCATGCTTCGCGATCAGATCGACAATCGCGCTGCCGACGACAACAGCGTCGGCGTGTTGCGCAACTTCGCGGGCTTGATCGGGATTTGAAATTCCGAATCCGACTGCGACCGGCAAATCCGAGAACTTTCTCAGTTGAGCGATCTTTTCCGGTAACGAGGTTGCGATTGAATCTCGCGCGCCAGTCACGCCCTCGCGCGAAACGTAGTAAAGAAATCCTTTCGCGCCTCCTGCGATTTTCTTAATACGATCGGTAGGCGTGGTGGGCGCAATCAGACGAATGTGAACGAGATCCTGTTTTGTTTCCGACAAGGTGGAACTTGACCGGTTTAACCGGTCAAGTTCTAAGGAATCCTCTTCAGGCGGAAGATCGAGAATGAGTAACCCGTCAACACCTGCGGCTTCGGCCTCGCGATGAAATTTATCGGTGCCGAATTGGAAGATCGGGTTGAGATAACTGTAGAGAACGATTGGGATTTGCGACTGGTGGCGGATCTCGCGCACGCAATCGAAAACACCGCGGACAGTCGTGCCCGCGGCAAGTGAACGCTGTGCCGCTAATTGATTCACAACTCCGTCGGCGAGTGGATCGGAAAACGGCAATCCAAGTTCGAGCATATCGGCACCAGCCTTTTCCAAAGCAAACGCAAGATCGACAGTGCGTTTCAGAGTTGGATCTCCCGCACAAATGTATGGGATAAAGCCTTTGCATTTCTCCTTCCGCAAACGCGCGAAACAGTCGTCGATCCGGTTGTGCATCAAAGCGGATAATCTGATAGATTTACGCCTGAGTCGAATGAACGACGCAACACTGACCATCAACGAGATTTACCAATCGATCCAGGGCGAGAGCACCTGGGCGGGAGAGCGGTGTGTCTTTGTTCGGCTGACCTTCTGCGATCTGCGCTGCAATTATTGCGATACTGAATACGCATTTTACGAAGGCAAAAAACGCTCGCTTAAGGAAATCGTCGATCGAGTCGCGACTTTTGATTGTCCGCTCGTCGAAATCACCGGCGGCGAACCGCTTTTGCAAAAGAACGTCCTCCCGTTGATGTCGATCTTATGCGACGCGGGACATACCGTTTTGCTGGAAACGAGCGGCGCGCACGATATTTTGAAAGTCGATCCACGCGTGCACCGAATCATGGACTTAAAAACGCCCGGCAGTGGCGAGGTGGAGAAAAATCTTTGGTCGAACATCGACCATCTCACCAAGCGCGACGAAGTGAAATTCGTAATGGGCTCGCGCGAAGATTACGAATGGTCGTGCGACAAAGTTCGCAGGTTTGATCTGACGAAACGTTGCCGGGCCGTTTTATTCTCGCCGATCTTCGGCCGAATCGACCCACGGCAAATCGTGGAATGGATTCTCGAAGACAAGCTCGACGTCCGTTTTCAACTGCAGATGCACAAGTTTATCTGGACGCCAACCCAGCGCGGAGTTTAGCGATGCCGCAGGAACCTAAACTTTGGATTGTGAT
>QHOI01000088.1 GCA_003218705.1 Verrucomicrobiota bacterium
CGTTGAATTTCACCGCGAGATGGATTTCGTCGCCGCATGCGGGATTATCGCCATGCACGCGAACTGCAGCATCCGCGAGCTCTCCGAAATTTCGCGGACGCCGGGAATGATCGAGAATGACCTCCTGATAAAGTTCTTCGAGGTCGGCAAGCTCCGGGTTCATTTGAAAAAACCGACCGCTTTCTGAAGGATGTCGATCGTACGATCGATCTCCTCGCGAGTATTGTAGAAATAAAAACTGGCGCGCGAGGTCCCGGTCACCCCGAACCGGCGCATCAGCGGTTGATTGCAATGATGGCCGCCGCGAAGCGCGAGCCCGTAGCGGTCGGCAAAGGTGGTCAGATCGTGCGGATGCGCCGCGTCCATCACAAAGCTAATGACTCCGCCACGTTCTTGGGCCGTTCCAAGCACGCGCAGTCCGGGCACTTCGGCCATTCGCTTCAAGGCGTAAGTCGCAAAATCGACATCGTGCTGAAAAATTTGGGCGCGTCCGATTCCTTCAATGTAATCGATTGCGGCGGCCAATCCGATCGCACCGGCGATGTTAGGCGTGCCGGCTTCGAAGCGGTGCGGTGGTTGTTTAAACGAGCTTTTTTCCAAAGTCACGCTTGTGATCATTTCGCCGCCACCATGCCAAGGCGGAATTGATTTGAGAATTTCAGAGCGCGCGTAGAGAACGCCGATCCCGGTTGGGGCGCACATTTTGTGTCCGGAGAAGGCGAGAAAATCGCAACCGAGTTCCTGAACATTGAGCGGCATGTGCCCGATACTTTGCGCTGCATCAACAAGAGTGACTGCGCCGACGGCGCGCGCTTTTTGGCAGAGATCGACCACCGGATTGATCGTTCCGAGGGAGTTAGAAACGTGAGTGAAAGCAAACATTTTCACTTCGGGCGTAAGCAACGATGAAAGTTTCTCGAGCGCGAGAGTGCCGTCGTCGTGGACCGGAACGAACCGCAATTGCGCGCCAATTCTTTCGGAGAGCAACTGCCAGGGCACAAGATTGCTGTGATGCTCCATCTCGGTGAGCAAAATCACGTCACCGGCGTGGAGAAATCTCCCGCCCCACGCTTGCGCGACCAGGTTGATGCTTTCGGTCGTGCCACGGGTGAATACGATCTCGTCCGCGCTCGTCGCGCCGATGAAATCAGCAACGCGCTGCCGAGATTTTTCGTAATGCTCGGTCGCCCGCGCGCTCAATGCGTGCAGGCCGCGATGCACATTGGCGTTTTCGTGTTCGTAATAACTTCGGACGACATTGAGGACTGCGCTTGGCTTCTGAGAGCTGGCGGCGTTGTCGAAGTAAATCAGCGGATGGCCGTTGACGCGCTCCCGCAGAATCGGAAAATCCTCGCGGAGCGCCGACCAATCCACCCGACTAATGGCCTCCTTGTGCATGAGATAATCTGCTCCAAGCCCCGGCTCGCGCCACTTTATTCGCAAGCGCCAGGATCGACATCTGCGCGACTTGTGATCTACGATGAGTCCCTCTCCAAGGCGTGCACCCATCGGATGAAGAAAACTGCGATCGTTTATTGGTTGCTGCCGGCGAAACCGGAACGCGAGCTATTTTGCGCGATTATCCGAATTTTCTGTCGCGAACTGCGCGCGCCGAATTTTGAGCCGCACCTGACTCTGTTTGCTGGATCGAGAGGTCGCCAACCACCGGCGAAGATTCTTCGTCAGGTGCGTTCGCGGCCGATTCGGTTAAGCGCCGGCAAGGTGGCTTTCTCAGGCAAATTCACAAAGACGCTTTACGTTCGATTTAAATCGACGCCGGCCTTGAAGAAATTGGCTGTCGATCTTGCCCGTGCCACAAATTCGCGCGCCAAGGCATTACGCGATCCGCACGTCAGTCTTCTTTACACAAGGATTCCGCGCGCGGCGCGGCGGGAAATCGCCGCAGTGATCAAGCTGCCGTTTCGCAGGGTTCTCTTTGATTCGGTCGCGGCCGTGCGTTTGTCGTTGCCAGTGCGCACCCGCGCCGACGTCGACAAATGGAAGATCATCGCTAAAAAATCGCTGCGTCGATAACGAATTGAAATCTTCTCCATCGGTCCGAGTTTTATCCGACGGATGGATTCGAAGACGAAGATTTTCGGCGAGCATGACGCGGCGACCATCAAACAAATCGAAACCTGCGTTGCGACAGGTGGCGAACGCGGCGTCCTTTGCGCCGATGGGCATAAAGGTTACGCCCAACCGATCGGCGGCGTGGTCGCTTACAAAGACAAAATTTCACTGAGCGGCGTCGGTTTTGACATCGCCTGCGGCAATCTCGCCATCCTCACGGACGCCAGACGCGAGCAGATTGCGCCGAAGATCGACCAGATCATGGACGACGTGGTGCGCGAAATTTCGTTCGGGATCGGACGCAAAAGCAAAACGCGCGTCGAGCACGAATTGTTCGACGATCCGGCGTGGCAGCTGAAACCGATCGGCGATTTGAAGTCGATCGCGGCTGAGCAACTCGGCACCGTGGGCGGTGGAAATCATTATGTTGATATTTTCGCGGACGAGCAGGAGCGGATCTGGGTGGGCGTGCATTTTGGGTCGCGCGGACTCGGGCACAAAACGGCCACGCATTTTTTGAAAGCGGCCGGTGGAAGAGAGGGAATGGATGTGCCACCCACGGTGATTGATGAGAAATCAGAGATTGGTCACGATTATCTCGCGGGAATGCATTTGGCGGGGCGTTACGCGTATGCCGGACGAGAGGCGGTTGCACGACACGTGGTGAAAAGCATTTTAGGCGCTCAGATTGTCGAAGAAATTCACAACCATCACAACTTCGCCTGGCGGGAGAAGCATAATGGCGAAGAGTTTTGGGTCGTGCGCAAAGGCGCGACCCCGGCTTTTCCGGGACAAAAAGGCTTTGTCGGCGGAAGCATGGGTGATGACGCGGTGATTATCGAAGGGGTCGATTCACCAACTTCGCGCGCGGCGTTTTTTTCGACCATCCACGGCGCAGGGCGAATCATGTCGCGCACGGCAGCAAAAGGAAAATTCGTCAAGGTCGGCAACAAACGCATTCGCCAGGCCGGACTCGTCCGGCACGATGAGATGATGAAATGGTTGCACGACCACGGGATTGTCCTGCGCGGCGGAGATTTGGACGAAGCGCCGCAAGCGTATCGACGATTGCCGGATGTGTTGAAGGCTCATGCGGGTACGATTCGAATTCTGCATACGCTGCAACCACTCGGCGTGGCGATGGCCGGGCGCGATATTGTCGATCCTTATAAGGACTGAAGCGAAACGGTCAGGGTGTGGCGCTCGCAGAAACTTCGGGAATCGGCGTCGTAGACGCAGATGTCGATGTTGCGGACGGGGTCGGAGTTGGAGATGGTGACGGCAATGGCGTTGGACTAGGTGAAACGCCGGCGATTTTCGCAAGCTCATCTTCGAGGACGCGTTTTTCTTCGGCGTAGATCGGACCGCGCTTCGCGACCTGGATATATTCCTTGGCGCCGTCAGTTTGGTTTACATCCAGCAGCAAAACTGCGGCGTAAACCGCGGCATGCGATTCATGCAATGCTTCGGGCGGCAGCTTTTGCAAAATCTCGAGCCCCTCGGTCGTCCGACCCTGCGCATAAAGTGAGAACGCATAAGTTACCGCACAGCTCACGTCATCCGGCGCGCGCTCGTAAGCTTGCCTGGCCAGTTCCTGCGATTGCTTTGTGTTCTGATCGATGTTTAACCCGAGGCGCGCGAGGTTGGCGGTGATCCCAATTTCGTTAGGCGAAGCGTCGTGTAAACGCTGGAGAACATCGTACAGTTTTTTTAGGTCATTGTTTGCGCGATAAAGCTTATAAAGTGCGTCGAGCGCCTCGCGGCGGCAGGCTGGAATGTGCGAGAGTCGCGACCAAAGCGCCTCGCTTTCGATCGGCAGATTCCATTTAGTCGCCAGGCGCGCGAGGTTGATTTCCTTTTGCGGTTGATCGGCGGCGGCATGGAGCGCCGCGCGCCACAGGGTATCGAACTCGGCATCGGCACTGGATTGGCGCGATTGCCGGGCGGCAAAACCTTGATACGCGAGCCGGAGATAATCGTCTTTTCCCCAGGATTCGCTTCGGGTCCAGCGCCGCAAACGCGACCAGTTCTTTTGTTCGGCAAAGGCTGCTGCTATAGCAATCGCCGCCGGTGGTTTCGCAGTGGCCGCAGCGGGTAATTTGTCCATCCATTTTACAACGTCAGACGCGAGTCCGTTTTCGTTCATCCAATCCATGAGAAGTCCAAGATCATCGGCACTCCGCGCTGCGACCGGCTTCACCTTTTCCAGAAGCGCGTCGAATTTCTTCGCGTCCAGCTTCCGATAAAAATTCAGGCAGAGAAGATAATCGCCGAAGCTGACTTGCGGCGACATTTGCAGTTGTTGTGCAAATCGATCGGCGTTTTGGAGATCGTTGCGATCGACCGCGTCGCTAAGCAATGCGCGGAGCGCGCCGGTGCGAAACTGCGTGTCCTGAGTAAGACGCTCTAGATTGGCGCGCGCCTGGGCGCTTTTCTCCGGGTCCTGCGACCGGATCTGGAGCGCGGCGAGATTGAACTTATAAAGATCGTTCTTCGGATCCTTATTTACGGCGATGTCGAACTGCTGCTCTTGTTCGGCAAGATTTCCTTCAGCGCGCGCCAGCCAGCCGGCCACAATATGGAAAGCCGCCTCGTCCTGTGCCCGCGGCGCGACCCGTTCCAATGTTTTGCGCGCGAGATCGATCTGGCCGAACCGGAGCGCGGCCGAGGCAAGGTTAAGTTGGCTGTCGATGTTGTCGGGCTGCAAACGCGCGATTTGCGCCCGCCAGGAAACTGTTTCCTCCGAGTTTTGTTTTTCGGTGGCTTCGGCCAGGATGTAAAAAGCGGGAAGTGAATCACGGTGGCGCGCTAGGACCTGGCGCGCCAAGCGGTTCGCTGTAACAAAATCG
The DNA here is from genome assembly GCA_003218705.1 of Verrucomicrobiota bacterium. GTDB lineage: Bacteria > Verrucomicrobiota > Verrucomicrobiia > Chthoniobacterales > UBA10450 > AV40. The sequence goes on from QHOI01000088.1 coordinate 4,923, forward strand.
TTTTTCTCCAGCATTGCGCCGGCGCGCTTGAGCAAACGCGATTCGTGCCAGCCGAGGTAAAGCTTGGAGCCATAAGTCCCAAAAAGAATAATCAGTAGCACGATGGCGGCGGCCGCGGCGACATACAGCACAACTCGCACGGGCGGCAAATGAAGCCGAAAGCTCGGAAGCGCTTCGATGCCAGGCAAAGATCGGCCGCGTCTTCTACGCCGCACGCGTCTGATTTTTTCAGGCATTTAATCTTTATGCGTGCCCGGTCGCAGAATGCAACTGGCGCGTGGAGAACAGTGCCTTCGAACGGGGCTAGGTCTGCTCTGCTTCGCGGACAACCGGAACCCTATCGACTTGATCGCGAATCCGTTCGCGTAGGCCCGGTCCCCAAACATAACGCGTTAAGAGCACTTTGATCGTCGCGGTCAAAGGAACGGCGAGAATGGGTCCAAGCAGACCGCCAATCAACAATCCCCAAACAAAAATCGAGACGATGACGGTCATTGGATGCAACCCAACGGATTTCCCGACAATGCGCGGGGCGTAAAACATCCCTTCGAGATTTTGCACGACGATAAATATGATGGTGACAATGAGCGGGTGCGTCCAATCGCCCCACTGAAACGCAGCGATCAGGACGGCCGGCACCCAACAGACAATAATTCCGATGTACGGAATCATTGTCAGGATCACGACGAGAAGGCCAATTAGCGGAGCGAAATTGAGACCCAAGAGTGTGAGGATGCTTCCAATAAGTGTTCCGTCGACTAGGCAGACCAGCAGTTGGCCGCGGAAATATGCGATGACGTAGCTGTTGATCTCCGATATGGCTGCAGCAATCTCGTCCTTTAAAGGGGAGGCTCGAAGAGGAAGATAATCTTTCCACCTCTTTTCGATCC
>QHOI01000047.1 GCA_003218705.1 Verrucomicrobiota bacterium
AAATGAACCGGTCTGCATCCCGCCTTCACCGATGCAGGACAAGCCGACGAAATTCTTTTCGCCATGAAACCGTTTTGCCATCAGCGTGCCCACAGTTACAGAAACCATCGCGCCGAGATGACTGATCATCGCGAGCTGACCGTCGGTCGGTTTTCCGCGATGAATGTTGCCGTCGCGCCCGCGCATTGGCCCTTGTCGCGAGCCGAGATAAGTGCGCGCTACATCGAGGATCGGCTCTCCAAACGCGGAGCGCCCGGCCTGATCGCGAATCAGCGGCGCAAAAATGTCGCCTTTTTGCAAAAACAGTCCGCAAGCGACGCTGACCGCTTCCTGGCCTTTACCGATGTAAACCCCGCCGGTGATCTGGCCGCCGCGATAAAGGCTGACCAGTTTCTCCTCGAGTGTGCGCGAGAGCAGCATCCAGCGAAACGCCTCGAGGAATCGCTCGTGCGGCGCCGCTTTCTTAGCCGAAGATTTTTTTCCGCGCTGCGCCGTCTGAAGCATCGCCCAATTTTACGCAGGATCGACAATCGCGCGCAAAAAAAATTTAAGGTGGATCGAGCGCTCCGTCGCTCGATGTTACAAATAGTGCGCCTTCGGCGCTACTTTAGCATGGCCCGCAGAGCGGCTGATCCACCTATCGCCTTGAGCCAGCGCTTTGCTTTTTCTCGCCGTCGCCGTTTTCGGCAAGGGCGAATTGGCGCTGTGAAGAAACCGGTTCGCGTTGAGGCGGCGTTTGCTCGCCTGCGGGAGGCGCGGTCAACTTCATTCCGACCAGTTTGCTCACGCCGCGCTCTTCCATCGTCACGCCGTAAAGCACATCCGCCTTCGAGATCGTGCGTTTATTGTGGGTGATGATGACGAATTGGCTCTGCGCGATGAATCGATCAAGCATCCGAACGAAACGGTTGATGTTGCTCTCATCGAGCGGTGCGTCGATTTCATCGAGCACGCAAAACGGGCTCGGGCGGACCATGTAAATTGCGAACAAAAGCGCGACTGCAGTCATCGCTCGTTCGCCGCCGCTCAAGAGCGAAATGCTTTGCAGCTGTTTACCCGGCGGCTTCGCTGAAATCTCGATCCCGCAGTTGAGCGGATCGTTTTCGTCCAGCAACGAGAGATCGGCCCGGCCGCCGCTGAACAATTCGGCGAACATCTCCTTAAAGTTCGCGCGGACTTGGGCAAACGTTTCCGCGAACAATTTCTGGGTCGTCGAGTTGATCCTGGAGATGACGTCAAGCAATTCGCGCCGCGAATTGGTGAGGTCGGTGTTTTGCGTCTCGAGAAACTTGTAGCGCTCTTCGAGTTCATCGTATTCCTGGACGGCGTCGAGGTTGACCGGGCCCATGTTGTCGAGTTGCCGGGTAAGATCGACAATCAGCTTTTGTAATTCGTTCTCGGCAAGATCGGCTTCAGCCGTTGAGGCCACATCTTTTTCGGCGCGTTTCAATTGCGCCCGCAACGTTTTCCCAAATTCACCTTCGTCCGGGCTGAAGGCGCGCAAATCGACCTGGTAACGCCGGGAAATATTTTCCGCCAGGTTTTCAATCTGCATTTGCAGTTGTGATTCGCGCACTTGCTGATGGCCGCGCTTCTCTTGCAACTCGCTTAGCGAATTGCGCAATGCGCGCAATTCGGTTTCGCGTTCCTGCACCGCGCCGAGGCGGGCCGAACGCTGGGACCAGATTTTGTTCGCGGCCGCTTCAGCGTCGGCCGCGAGGGCCGTTTGTGCCTTGATCGCAACTTCAGCATCGCGGCTTTCCTGCGCTTGCGCCGCGAGCTTGCTTTCATAACTGGCGATATCGGCGCGGCGCGCTGCAATAAGTTCCACCAATTCAGTCTCGCGAGCGGCCATTGGCTGGCGCTGCGCTTCCAAACTTTCGTGACGCTGCTGCGCGGTCGCAATCGCGAGTCGCAAATCGTTCAGAGTCTCAAGCGTCTTTTCTTCCTCAGTTCGCGCGCCCTTTTCGTCGGTCTCGGCGGCGCTCTGTGCAGCTTCTTGCTCCGCAAGTTCAACGCGCCCTCCATTCAATTCGCTTTCGAGTTCGGCGACGCGTTCGCCGGCGGCTTGGATTTGCTGCTCGAGAGTTTCCTTTTCGGATTGGAGACTATCGACCTTGCGTTCGGCTTCTTTTTCTTCGGCCTGGAGCAACGAAATTTTGTTGGCGGAAGTCGAATGCGACAGATGGGTGCTTTGATACTCCGCGCGAGCTTCGTCCAGCTGGCGCGAAGCAGTTTCGACATTCGCTTTCGCTTGATCGCGTTTTTGGATGAAAATCTCGCGCTGGTTCGCGGACTCGGCCTCTTCTCTTTCCAACGCGGCTACGCGCACTTTGCGTTCGAGCAACGAGTCGGATTTCACAGTGCTGCTCCCGCCGAAAACAATTCCCTCCACCGAGACGAATTCGCCGTCGAGCGTTGCCATCGCGAGGGTGGGTTCATCTTTCTTGCAGGCGAGGGCCTGGTCGAGTTTGGCGAAAATGAGGACGCCGCTGAGCAATTGGCGAATCACCGGCTCAACTGCACGCGGTGCGACGATTTTATCAATGGCCCAGGCCAGCGCACCTTTGGGCAAACTCTTGCGGACGGATTCGTGAGCAGAAGCGCCAAGCTTCGGAACAAACAGCGCGGCTTGCCCGAGCTTCTTTTTCGTCAACCGCCCGAGAATTTCTTCGGCGCTGCGCGCGTCCTTCAATATCACCGCGTGCAGATTCCGACCCAGCGCCGCTTCGATCGCGGGAATAAATCTCGGATCGACGTCGATCTGCGCGACGAGCGAACCAATGATCGCTTCTCGAAAGCGCTCTGGGTCGTCCAAGCCCTTGAGAACTGCCCGCGAACCTTGGGCCAGTCCTTCGCCCTCGGCATTAAGCTGACGCAAAATCTCGAGGGTCGATCGCCTTTCGGCGAGAGTGCACTCCAACGCCGCGAGCTCGTTTTCCGCAGCTTCGAGAAGTTGTTGCTGCTGGCGCAGATTCTTTTCCGCTGCTTGTGAATGCGCGAGCAATTGTTCCAATTTCTTTTGCTCGGTTTCAGCCGCGTTCCGCGCAGTCGCGATTTCCGCAGCAACTTTCTCGCGCGCTTTGGTTGCTTCTTTTATATCCGGGGAAATTTGGCGGATCTGTTCCGCTGTCAGCTCGCGTCTCGCGGTAATTCCAGCCAATTCGTCCTCGAGCTTATCAATGCGCGCTTCGTACTTGGAAAGCGAAGTACGCGCCGTTTCGCGATCGACCTGGCGGGCCTCGCGTTTGGCGCGCAGCTTGTCGAGCAACTCGGTTACTTTGGCCAACTCGTCTTGTTTCGATTGGAGGAAGCGCTGCGTTTTTTCAATCAACGCGTCGCTTTCACGAATCTGGGCAGCGTGCTGCTTGCGTTTGCTTTCCGCGGTGGCGATGTCGCCGCGGGCGCGCTCGATCAGGTCGGACAATTCGTCTTTGCGCTGACGATTGAACTCGATCCGGCTTCGGTGTGTGGCAATCTCACTTTGCAATCGCTGCGCTTCCGCCCGGATATCGGCGACCCCGATGTCGATCTTATCCAGAGCGCGACGTTCTTCGGCCAGTTCGCTCTCGTCACGATCGATCTTGCTCCGTGCGGTCTGTTCCGACGCTGCAATCTTTTCGATGTCTCCCCGGCAATGCACGAGATCCGCCTCCAACGCGGCCAGTTGTTTTTTCGAGTGATGCGTTTCAAGCACGCGCAAGTCGGCGTGCAAAGCCTGATAACGTCGGGCTTTCCCGGCCTGACGCTGCAACGAGCCGATCTGCCGCTTCACTTCTTTGATCACGTCCCCGATGCGGAGCAGATTCGCTTCGGTCGCTTCCAGTTTGCGCAACGCCTCGCGCTTTTGCGTTTTATATTTGGTGATGCCGGCCGCTTCTTCGAAAATCGCGCGACGATCTTCCGGCCGCGAGCTCAAGATCATGTCGATCTTGCCTTGCTCCATCATCGAGTAGGCCGTGCGGCCGACGCCGGTGTCCGCGAAAAGATTTTGGATGTCGCGCAAACGGCATTGCGTTTTGTTCAGCAGATATTCAGAATTGCCATCGCGATAAACGCGACGAGTCACGCGCACATCGTGCCAATCGACATTCAATTCCGACGCGCAATCGGTGAAGGTGAGTGAGACTTCGGCGAAGCTGAGCGGCTTGCGGTTGTCGGTGCCATTGAAAATAACGTCGGCCATTTCGCCGCCGCGGAGCGATTTGGCGGACTGTTCTCCGAGGACCCAGCGAATCGCGTCGAGCAAATTTGATTTTCCGCAACCGTTCGGACCAACAATTGCGGTCACGCCTTCGTGGAAATTGAAAAGCGTCTTGTCGGCGAAGGATTTGAAGCCGAAGAGCTCGAGCGATTGTAAGTGCATGCGGCCGGGGCCCAAAATCAGTCTGAGAGGGCAATATAGTAGCCTAGGTGCGGTTACAAGCAAAATCACACTATTGGTGGGTTCGGTGGGACGGCCGACCGCAACATTTTGTGCTCACCCCGCTTCCAATCCCTCTTGCTTCCAATGCTGAAATCACGCACCATCCCGCCCATGGCCGCCGAGGAGACCATGTCGATCCAGCGAGCGGAACGCGTCGATCACCAGCTCATTCGCGCGATCGGTGTTCCAGGACTGACCGCGAACATCATCAATTCCACAATCGGCGCTGGGATTTTTGTCCTGCCCGCGTTGGTAGCGAAGGGTTTGGGACCCGCAGCGCCGGTTGCGTTCATTTGTTGCGCCATCGCGATGGTGCTGTTCGTGACTTGCTTCGCGATCGCGGGCAGTCGCGTTTCACTGACCGGCGGACTCTACGCGTATGTCGAAGTCGCGTTCGGCCGTTACGTTGGATTTCTTGCGGGCGTCCTTTACGGCATCACCGCGCTCGGCGCTGTCGCGGGTGTGGTGAATGTTTTAGTGAACTCGATCGCCATCGTTGCGCCGTTTCTGGGTAATCCGGTCATGCGAATCGTCCTCATGATTGTCGTTTACGGTTCGCTCGTTCTCATCAATGTGCGCGGCGTGCGTGGAGGCGCGGGCGCGGTGACGGTGGTAACACTGGCGAAACTTCTGCCGCTGCTCTTATTTATTTGCGCGGGAATCTTTTTCATTCAGCCGGCGAACCTCAGCTGGACTGCATGGCCGAGCAGCAAGGCGTTAGGCGACAGCGTCATCTTGTTGATCTTCGCGTTCGTCGGAATCGAAGTCGCATTGATCCCGAGCGGCGAAGTGAAAAATCCGGCGCGCACTGTTCCGCGTTCCGCTTACCTGGCGCTCGTCGTTACCACGATCATTTACATCACGATCCAGCTCGTGGCGCAGGGAACACTTGGTGCCGATCTTGCGAATTACAAAGACGCGCCGCTCGCGGAAGCAGCCGCGAAATTTCTCGGCAACATCGGTCGCACGATTCTCATTGCCGGCGCGACAATTTCCGCGTTTGGTTTTGTTACGAGCGACATTCTCAGTTCACCGCGCATGATCTTCGCCTTCGGCCGCGACGGAGCGTTGCCGGCGTTTTTCGCGCACGTGCATCCGCGCTATCGATCGCCCGACGTCGCAATCATTACTTACGCCGTGCTCGCCTTTAGCTTGTCTGTTACGGGCACATTTGAACAACTGGCAGTGCTTTCCAACGTCGCGGTCCTGTTGATGTATCTGCTTTGCTGCGCCGGCTGCTGGTTTTTGGTGCAACGGGACATCCGCACCGAGGGTCAACCGTTTAATTTTGCTGGCATGAAAATCGTCCCCGTGCTCGCGATTATCGCGATTATCTGGATTCTGTCGCACGCGACCGTGCGCGAGTTCGCCGTGAACGGAATCCTGCTGGCGCTCGCGTCAGTTGTCTATCTGATCCGCGGGCAGTTTCGGCGGAAGTCGTAGGCAAACGCTGAAAATTGATTAGCTTTTGAGCCATGCGCGAAAATTATCTCGAGGACTTTTATTCCTTCCTGCGGTTTCCGAGTGTTTCGACGGACGAAAAGTTTGCCGGCAAAGTTCGCGATTGCGCGGAGTGGTTATCCAAAAAATTGGAAGTAGTCGGATTGGAATCAAAACTGGTTCCGACGCCGGGCCATCCGGTCGTTTGGGCGCGCAACAAACATCGGGGCGACCGACCCACCGTCCTCATCTACGGTCATTACGACGTCCAGCCGCCGGATCCGCTCGAATTGTGGGACTCGCCGCCGTTCGAACCGGTCTTGAAAAACGGTTACGTCTTTGCGCGCGGCGCAACCGACAATAAAGGCCAGATCCTTTCCCACATCATTGGCATTCAGGAAACGCTGCAAAAGGACGGCGATTTGCCGGTCAATGTCGACCTTGTGATTGAGGGTGAAGAAGAAGTTGGCAGTCAAAACCTCGGCAAATTTCTGAACGACAACCGTGGCGCGTTGAAATGTGAAGTCGTCCTCGTTTCCGACACCGGAATGATCGCGCGGCGCACGCCGACATTGAGCTACGGGCTTCGCGGCGTCGCTGCGCTCGAGATCAAAGTTACGGGCGCGAAAATGGATCTGCACTCGGGAATTTTTGGCGGCGCGGTGGCGAATCCGGCGGCGGCACTCGCGAGATTGCTCGCGACGCTCCATGATTCAAACGGCCACATCGCGGTCCAAGGTTTTTACGACGATGTCGCGCCGTTACAGCAATGGGAGCGTGATGCTTGGAAAAAATTGCCGATCGATCCGGATTCCGAGATGCTCGAGGAAACAGGCGCGCCCGTGCTTTTTGGCGAAGCTGGTTTCAGTACGCTTGAACGCATTTGGGCCCGTCCGACCGCCGAGATCAACGGAATGGGGAGCGGTTATCAAGGACCAGGAACAAAAACAGTCCTACCGAGTCACGCCATGGCCAAGCTGACCTTTCGTTTAGTCCCGAACCAAAACGGCGACGCAATCATAGATCTTGTGAAGAAACATCTTCAAAAGAATTTGCCGCCCGGAGTGACAGTGGAAATGAGGAGTGGTCATCACGGCCCGTGGTATTTGACCGATCCGCACAGTAAATTCGGCCAAGCCGCACAGCGCGCGCTCAAGAAAGCTTTCAATAAAGACACGGCCCTTATTCGCGAAGGCGGCAGCATTCCGATCGTCTCCGACTTTCGAAAAATCCTCGGTGTGGAGACGTTATTGATCGGCTTGGCTCTGCAAGATTGCCGGGCGCATTCGCCGAATGAAAATTTTCCGCTGGAAAATCTCGAGGCTGGCGCTCGAATGAATCAAGCTGTGCTCCGGGAATTGGCCGGCTGATTGGGCCACTGTCGGGTGAAAAGAAAACTGCGTCTCGTGTTTGCGATCGCGGTGACGATTGCGATCAGCGCTGGCGTAGTGCGCGGGACGGAGGAACAGGAGGAAACGTTCGGCGACAAGTTCAAAAAGCTTTTCGTTCGACCGCGCCGTGATCGCGTCGCCGAAAAATCTTTGCCGACACCAACCCCGACACCAACCCCGAAACATCGGAAGAAAAAGAAGACTTCTCGGGCGCGGACTGTTATGCCATCGGTGTCACCATCGGCAAGCAAAACGCCGACTTCGTCGCCGGCCGAAACTCCACCTTCCGCACTCACGCGGTCGCCATCAGTGAGCGCAACAACGACCGGGCAGCCGAGCGAAACGTCGCCACCGGCATCGACGGCGGTTGAAGCAAGAACGCCGGCTCGAGCGGATCAAAGTCAAACCCAGTATTTCGAGCCGGCGCGGCCGATCAGTCCAGGACCGCGTTCACGGCCCCGTGTCACGCCAGGGGACACATCGGCGCCGAGAATCACGCCGCTTCCGCCAATCACATTAACCCCGGCGGCGACGACGATACCAACTCCGACAATAACTTCGACTCCCTCCGAGACGCCGGTCTCGAGACCAACACCGAGCCTTCCGCCGATGATCAAGCCGACAGCGTCGCCCGTTGCTAGGAAAACTGGAATCCTGAGGGCGACGATTTCGATGGCCGAGATCGCGGATTCTCAGAACTACTCGCCGGAAGTTAAGAAAGTGATTGATCTTAGTCTCAACCTGACGACGCAGAATCTTGGGTACAAATACGCTTCGGCCGATCCAGTCAACGGCGGAATGGATTGCTCCGGTTTCATTTATTACGTCCTCTCGAAGTGCGGCGTCAAAGACGTGCCGCGTGATGCCCGCCAGCAATACATTTGGGTGCGCAAAGCTGGAAACTTTCAGGCCGTGCTTGCGCAGCGCGACGACACTTTTGAATTGGATGCATTGACGCCGGGCGATTTGCTTTTCTGGGCCAGCACTTACGGAGTCAGTCGTGACCCTGATATCACTCAGACCATGATCTATCTTGGACGCCAAATGGGCACGAACCAGCGAATTATGATCGGCGCGAGTGAACGGCTCGCCTACAAAGGCCAATCGCGGTCAGGTGTGAACATTTTCGATTTCAAAGTGGGACGCGCGAGGTCGAAGTCGAACAACGAGCCCGGTCCGGTCTTTGTTGGTTACGGGCGCATTCCCGGCTTAGGTACGCGGTAATTCACCGCGAATCATCCGAGTCGGGTTGCTCTTCTTCGGAATGAACTGTTGGTGACGATGTCGGGGTCGGTGTCGACTCAGCTGGCAGCGGCCGTGACCGGTTCTCCAGCAGGTGTTTCGCGAATGCAATAGCGACAAGAGCCGCGACTATCACAATGACGATACGCTGTTCGCGTTTCGTCAGCTCAAGAATGCTCTTCATTCGGACTTCGTCCCGCGGTTGCGGGACTACGGTCTGACAGGCGCGTATTTGATCGGATCCGTAACGGCGGCTTCGCCGAAACCTTTTTGTCGCAACTGACACGAGTCGCATTTGCCGCATGCGCGGCCGTCTGGCAGCGGGTCGTAGCAGCTGTGAGTAAGCGAAAGATCGACATCCAGCTCAACGGCTTTGCGAACGATCTCCGCTTTGGAAAATTTAATCAACGGCGCATGAATTTGGACACGGGCGCCTTCCACGCCGGCCTTGGTGGCGACGTTGGCCAGCATTTCAAAAAGCGCGATGAACTCCGGCCGGCAATCGGGATATCCGCTGTAGTCGATCGCGTTCGCACCGATGAAAATGTGTCCGGCCGGAATCGTTTCCGCCCACGCGAGCGCGTGCGCGAGAAAAATAGTGTTTCGCGCCGGAACGTAAGTCACCGGAATCCCGGCCCCGATTTCTTTTTCCGAACGCGACTTTGGAACATCGATATCGTCGGTCAGGGCTGAGCCGCTGAAAATCTGATTGTCGATCTTAATAATGCGATGTTCTTTCGCGGCTAACGACTTCGCGATCTTCCGGGCCGCATCCAGCTCTTGTCGATGCCGCTGGCCGTAATCGAAAGAAAGCGCGTAAGTTTCGTAGCCCTGCGAGCGCGCAATCGCCAGCGCCGTCGCGGAATCAAGACCGCCGCTGAGAAGAACGACCGCGTGTTTCATCGGCCATCACGGCCAATCTTTTTGTCGGGATACTCGGCGCGAATCGCCAGCGCGATTCCACCGCGCGCGGAAAATTGCGCGGTCACGATTGCTTCCCGCGGCGAACAAGCTCTCACGAAATCATCCAGGATGCGGTTGGTGACCGCTTCGTTAAAAGCGCGCTCGTTTCGATACGACGCGAGATAAAACTTGAGCGATTTGCTTTCGACGCAAAGGCGATCCGGCACGTAGTCGATGTCGATCCTGGCGAAATCGGGCTGGCCGGTTACGGGACAAAGGCAGGTGAAATCGTCCGTCTCGAAATGGATGTGATAATTGCGACGGGTCGGATTTGGAAATGTTTCCAGTCGCGCCTCAGCAGGTGAAACGGGCAATTTCGTTTCGCTTCGACCGAGCAGCGTCAGAGAAGTGCCTTTGGATTTGGTGCGCTTCATCGCTTGAACGTTCAACGCTCACCAGCCAACCTTCAACCTTCAAATCCAATGACAGCATCGGGCAGCGAACATCCGAGCAGTGAGAGTCGCGTCGGCGTGATCGACATGATCGCGCACGACCCAAAGGCAGATGAGGCCGTGCTGGTGATGAACGAACCCGGACCCTGGGACGGTTCAGAGCAACGACTGCTCGAATTACAAGAGCGCTTCAACGCCTACGTTTCTTTTTTACTCGATGGGGAATTTGCGGAGTGGGATCCGAAACTGGCGCAAAAACGCGCTCGAATCGAGGTACGTTGCGCGCATGTGCCCGACGCGCGCGCAATCGATTTGTTAGGCAACATTCACGACCAGCTTGCCCATCAGGAAATCAAAGTCGAAGTAGTTGTGAAGCCCGCAAATGCCAATCCGGCTCGGATCGATTGAGGTCAATCGCCCCTACCTAATATTTCAGAAACGAAGTAACCGGCGTCGGTGTAAGTTTTTCTCGGCCGTGCAGGAATTCCAGCTCGATCAAGAAAATCGCTTCTACCAATTGACCGCCCACTTTTTTGATCAACGTAGCCGCAGAAGCTGAGGTCCCGCCGGTCGCAAGCAGGTCGTCGATCAGAATGATTTGTTCGCCACGGGTAATGGCATCGATGTGCAATTCCATTTCCGCTTCGCCGTACTCGAGGGAATATTTCGCGGTCTCGGTTTTGTAGGGCAGCCGGCCTTTTTTTCTCAGCGGCACAAAACCGATGCCGAGCTCGTAGGCCACCGCTGACCCGAAAAGGAATCCGCGCGCATCGATTCCTACGATCTTGTCGATCCTTTTTCCGCGAAAGCGTTCGAGAAAAAGGTCAATCGACGCCCGAAAAAGTGTGCCGTCCTTCAAGATCGGCGTGATGTCTTTAAAGATGATTCCCTTTTTTGGGAAATTGGGCACGTCGCGGACACCGGCGCGGAGTTTTTGAATTACATCGGAATTCACCAAGCCGATGCTAGCGGGCGCACGTTTCAGGTCAACGGCGACGCGGGCCGCGCCTGAAAATATTCCGGGAAAAAGAGATTGCCGCAAACTTTCGTTTTAAAATCCCGTATTGGTTGGCGTGAGGAGTATTTCTCTCACACGCGGATAAGTCCGCCGGTGCGGCCGGAGGCACACACGCGCGGCGTTCATAACATCGCGCGGCGGGGGATAAGGACCCGGCCGTACCGGCTATCCGGACTTGAAATCCGGAAAAGCATCCGGCTGCGCGCGGAAAGCGAGGCATTGCCAAAGGTGAGGGGGTATCTAGAATAGAACGCTCGCGGTGGATCGATATCTTCTCATTGTCTCAACGGTCTGTTTTCTCGTGGCGATTGCGCACACGGCTCTCGAAATGCGAGGTGGGATTTTTCGGCCGATGCGGTTCAATTTCTTCGCCGTCGGACTCGGCTTTATTTTTCAAACGGCGTTCTTGTCGATCCGCGGTCACGCGCTCGGTCGTTGTCCGATCACGAACCTCTTTGAGGTCATCGTTTTCGTCGCGTGGTCGATCGCGCTCTTCTACATGGTGGTTGGTCCCGGGTATCGGCTTTCACTGATGGGCGCCTTCACCGCGCCGCTGGTAGTTTTGCTTCAACTTTTTGCGCTGCTCGCGCCGATTGATAAACCACACCCCGTCCGCATACGCGCGAACTCTTGGCTGGAATTTCACGCGTCCATCTCGCTTGTTGCCTACGGCGCGTTTGCCCTCGCTTGCATTGCCGGCGTGATGTACCTGGTGCAGGAGCGGCAGCTGAAGACGCACCATTTACATTCGATTTTTTATCATCTCCCGCCCCTGACGGATCTTTTCGCGGCGATCACGCGATTGCTCTGGTGGGGATTTGGACTTTACACGCTCGGTTTGATCAGTGGTTTCTTTGTGGGCGAACCGCTGCCGTGGATACAAATCATGTGCGCGATCGGAGTTTGGTTTCTGTATGGACTGATCTTACAAGGCCGATATTTGCACTGGTTTGCGCCAAAACGGGTGGCCGCGCTTTGCATCATTGGTTTTAGCGCCGCGCTGACCCTTCTTTGGGGCATCACCTTCACCGCCCAAACGCACACGCCATGAATTTGTTCTGCGTCGGTCTCAGTCATCACAACGCGGACGTCGAGGCGCGCGAATACTTTGCCGGCCATGTCGAGTCCGACCGCGCGCTGCGGAATTGCGGTTGCAATGAGGCGTTGGTGCTCAGCACCTGCAATCGCGTCGAAGTTTATGCTGCATCCGAGAAGCGAGTGTCGACTGACGAGATCGCCCGCTGTCTCGTACGCGACGACGGTCCCCACCGTTTCGCGCCGCCATTTTATCGCTACGAAGGCGAAAAATGTGCGCAGCATCTCTTTCGTGTCGCATCAGGGCTCGATTCCATGGTGGTAGGCGAAACGGAAATTCTCGGGCAGGCGAAAAAAGCGTACGAAGCGGCGCGAGCAACCGGCGTAGCCGGTCGATATTTGCATCGGTTGTTTCAGCGAGCTTTTCGAGTGGCCAAGCAAGTTCGTACCCACACCGAGATTACGCGCGGCGCAGTTTCGGTCGGCTCAGTCGCGGTCGATCTTGCGCACAAAATCTTTGGTGATCTCCAGAATTGCAAAGTCTTGGTGCTTGGCGCCGGCGAAACGAGCGAACGAACGATTCGCGCGCTTGTTTCGCGCGGTGTCGCCGATTTGCGCGTGAGCAATCGGTCGCCAGAACGAGGCGAAGCTCTCGCGCTCGCCGTAAATGGCCGCGCGATCGCCTTTGAGCAATGGCTCGGGCAATGCCGCGAAATTGATATCTTGATTACATCGACATCTTCCGAAGTCCCGTTGCTCTGGCAGGAAAAACTCGCTCCGATGCTACGAGAACGAATCGATCGTCCGCTGTTCATCATCGACATCGCTGTGCCGCGTGATGTCGCGCCCGATGTAAACGCGCTCGACGGCGTTTATCTTTACGACATCGATTCGTTGCAATCGATCGCCGAACAATCATTAGCTACCCGCCGGGCACAAGTGGCCGCGGCTGAGCAGATCATTTCCCAACATGTTGCTGAGTTTGATGAAATGATCACGCGGGAACTGAATTGTCCGGCGCAATCATCGGAGCATCCGACAGTCGGAATTGTTGAGCAGGGAAGCTGACAGCTTCCCCTACAGCGGGAAAACGCGAAATTTGTAGGGGAACCTGCTAGGTTCCCATTCAATCGCATGAAGCGTCCACGCCGGATCAAAATCGTCGTCGGCACGCGTGGCAGCCAACTCGCGCTGACCCAAACGCAGCTGGTGGTTCAGGGACTGCAGGCACGTTGGGCGGATTTGAAATTCGAAGTCAAAGTCATTAAGACTCGGGGAGACGATTCAAAAACGGCAATTCCCGATGTTCGCGCCGGTCGCAAAGGGTTGTTCACCGGAGAAATTGAGCGCACTCTCGTCACCGAAGATGTCGATCTTGCTGTGCACAGCGCGAAAGATTTGCCGAGCAACTTGGCGCCGGGGACAGAGATTGCTGCCGTGCTCCCGCGCGCTGGTGCGGGCGATGTGTTAGTGGCGACCACGCCTTGCGATTTAAATTCGCTGGCGATGGACGGAATTGTCGCCACGGGAAGTGTTCGACGGAAACATCAACTGCGCTGGAAACGGCCGGACTTGGAGATTGTCGATCTTCGCGGCAATGTGCCGACACGATTACGCAAACTCGCGACCGACCAATGGCACGCGATCATTCTCGCGCAGGCCGGCTTGGAACGCCTTGGACTGGATCCGGGTCGCGCGCGAATCCAATTTGAAGAAAGCGAATTTTTTACGGCGCTGCTTCCCTCGGAAGTATTTGTTCCGGCTGGCGGGCAGGGCATCATCGCGGTGCAGATCCGTTTAGGAGACGAACAACTCAGAGAGATTGTCGATGCGATCAACGATTTTGATACGCGGCTGGCTTTGCGGGCGGAGCGCGAGTTTTTGCGCTTGCTCGGTGCGGATTGCAATCAACCCGTGGGAGTGCTCGCCGTTATCGATGGACCGATCATGAAAATTCGCGGACAGATTTTCGATCTTGGAGCGACCGCGCCGCGGGAGGATCTTGTGCAAGGACCGAGCGAGGATGCGGAGAAGTTGGCGGCGCAATTGTTGGAACGGATCCGAGCATGAGCAAGAGCACAAGTAAGGACCAGAGCGGCAAAGTCTATCTTGTCGGCGCGGGTCCGGGAGATCTTGGACTGGTAACGTTGCGTGCGAAGGAATGCATCGAGCGAGCGGACGTCATCGTTTACGATCATTTGGCCAACCCGGAAATGTTGAGCTGGGCGCGGGAGGAGGCCGAAATTATTTATGCCGGCAAAAAAGCGAGCGAGCACGCGTTAAATCAGGAGGAAATCAACAAGCTGCTCATTGAAAAAGCGCGCGCTGGAAAAGAGATCGTGCGTCTAAAAGGCGGCGATCCGTTTGTTTTCGGCCGCGGCGCCGAGGAAGCCAAGGCGATCGTCGATGCCGGCCTCGCGTTCGAAATCGTTCCCGGGATTACGTCGGCGATTGCAGGGCCGGCTTACGCCGGAATTCCGGTGACGCATCGCGCGGAAAATTCGCACGTTATCTTCTTTACTGGTCACGAAGATCCCTCGAAAACAAAAAGTGCGATTGATTACGCCGCCTTATCGAAGCTCGGCGGCACGCAGGTGATGCTGATGGGCGTCGAGAGAATTGAGGCGATTGCCCGAGAAATGATGGCGAACGGCGTCCGGGGTGATCTTCCGGTTGCGCTGGTTCGTTGGGCGACAACGGGGCGCCAGCAAACATTGACCGGCACGCTCGAAAATATTGCCAAGCGAGTAGCCAAAACTGAATTTGAAGCGCCGGCCGTGGCCGTTTTCGGCGACGTCGTGGCATTGCGAAAAGATTTGAATTGGTACGAGCGCCGGCCGCTTTCCGGAAAGCGGATCGTGGTGACGCGGACGCGGAAACAAGCGGGCGCACTCACCGCTCAGCTTCGTGCGCTCGGCGCCGACGTTTTTGAATTGCCGACGATTCGGATCGAGCCGCCGACTGATTTGCGCGAATTCGCCGAGCTCGTGCAGGACGCGCACCAATACGACTGGATTGTGTTTACCAGTCCAAACGGGGTGGACGCATTTTTCGAAATATTCTACAAACTTTACGATGACGCGCGCGAAATCGGCGGGGCAAGAATTGCCGCGATTGGTCCGGCGACCGCTCAACGGGTTCGCGATTTCCGTCTCCATGTCGATCTTCAGCCCGAGGAATTCGTGGCCGAGGCGGTGGTCCGACAATTTCAAAAGCAAGGCGGCGTAGAAAATCTGCGAATCCTGCTGGCCCGCGCGGAAAAGGCGCGGGACGTGCTTCCGAAGGAGTTGTCGAAGCTGGGAGCGATCGTTGATGAAGCTTTTGCCTATCGGACGGTTCCGGAAACGCGCGACATTACTGGGGCGCGCCGTCGCTTTTTGGAAGAGGGAGCAGATCTGATCACGTTCACCAGTTCGTCCACGGTGGAAAACTTTCTCGATCTGGGTTTGCCATGGCCAAAGGGAATGCAGGTCGCAAGCATAGGCCCGATCACGTCGAAGACGGCATCCGATCGCGGATTAAAGATCGACATCGAAACGCGACGCCACGACGTCGACGGTTTGGTCGAGGCGATCCGGAAATTTTTTGAAACGAAAAATGTCGAATAAGACAGTCGAGAAAGAAAAGGACTTCACCGTCGCGATGCAGCAATTAAGCGCCGAGGCGGAGAAAATCCTGCCCGCGATGCCGATCGTTACGGATGATTCTTTTTCGAGGGGCCGGGATCAAACGGAATCGGTGCCGCCGCCTGAAATTTTAGCCGAACAATTACAAACCCTGGAGAACAATTTGCTCGGCCGCATCGAAAAGCTCTCGGCTGATATGGAAGCGACCGGACGGGCCGCGTTTGCACAATATTTCAAGAAAATTGATGAGCAGCTGGCGTCGATTCGCAACACGGAAAGTGTGAATCAGCAGGTGTTCGACTCGCTTCACGCCGAGTTGCTCAAGTATCGCGACAATTTCCTCCACGAATCGCTCCAAAAACCGTTCATCCACGACTTGGTTTATCTCTACGACCATCTGAACGGACTTTGCGACCAGCTCTCAACGGCCACACAAGAAAAAGGGAAACGCAGCCGCGTCTCGCAGTGGCGGGACAATTTGGAAAATGCCATTCACTCACTGGTTGAAATCCTGCATCGCTTCGATGTGAAGGAAATTGAGCCGCGAGAGCGCGTTGACCAGGCTTGTCATCGAGTTATCAGTTATGAGCCGGCCGATTTTCCGGAAGAAGACGGCACCATCGTGATGCGCGTGAAGCGAGGCTTCGTTTGGCGGGGCAAGCTAATTCGCCCCGAGGAAGTCATCGCAAAACGCCTTAGTTGATTGGCGCTTCGCCGTCGCGATTTCAACTCCGCAGTTTAAGCAAATTCTCCCTCTTCTGGGGCACGAAAACTGCACTAACGAGCTGGCGCCCAAGCCAAGGCGGTCGTCCAACTTTTTCAGTCATGAGCAAACGCAAAGTAGTCGGAATCGATCTGGGCACGACCTTCTCGGCCATCGCCCATATCGATGCCTACGGAAAACCGCAAATCATCCCCAATACAGAAACCGAACGCATCACGCCATCGGTGATTTTTTTCGACAACAGTCACGTGATCGTCGGCACGGTGGCCAAGAACAACGCCGTGGTCGAGCCAGAAAAGATTGTCGACTTTGTGAAGCGCGAGATGGGCAAGCCGAAGGATCAATTCCATCGCGAATTCAGCGACAAAATTTATTCCGCTGAAGAACTTTCGGCACTCATCATCAAAAAGTTAAAGGCTGATGCCGAGAAGTATCTCGATCAGCCGATCACCGACGCAGTCATTACCGTGCCGGCTTACTTCAATGATGCCGAGCGCACCGCGACGATCACGGCCGGCCAGCTTGCCGGTTTGAACGTCCTCCAGATCATCAATGAACCGACCGCAGCCGCGCTCGCCTACGGGCTCGATAAGTTGGACGAGAACCAGACGGTGTTCGTTTTCGACCTCGGCGGCGGCACGTTCGACGTAACGATCATGCGCATTGTCGATCACAAGATCGAGATGCTCGCGACCAATGGCGATCACCGGCTTGGAGGAAAAGATTGGGACGACGTAATTGTTAATCTCATCGCCGAAGAATTCGACCGGTTGCACGGTGAAAACCCGTTACTTGATTTGCACAGCTACCAGGAGCTGCATAACCGCGCGTTGGCGGCGAAGATTCAGCTTTCCAGCCGCAACAATACTACCATCGTTTACCACCACGACGGCAAGAGCGTAAAGCTGACTTTGACCCGGAAGGAATTTGAGAAACGCACGCGGCACCTGGTCGAGAAGTGCAAAACCATCTGCGAAATGGTGATGCAAGAAGCAAAATTGAAATGGGACAAAATCGACAAAGTGCTGCTGGCCGGCGGTATGACACGAATGCCAATGATTCGCGCGATGATTTCAGGTCTTTCCGCTGTACCGCAGGTCGATCAGGTGAATCCGGATGAGGTGGTGGCGAGAGGCGCCGCTATTCAGGGCATCTTGTCGATATTGAACGAGGAAGGTATTTCAGGAGAAAAAACAGTCGATGACAGTGTCCGCCAGCAGTTTTCCGCGCTCGACGGCGGATTGATTGAAGTTACCGATATCACGTCCCACACGCTCGGCGTCGTCCTTTGGGATGAGAGGCAGCTTCAGGAATACGTGTTTCCGATGATCCGGAAAATGACGCCGATTCCGGCCGTAATCAGGAACTCATTCGGAACCGCTGACGCTAACATGCAGCGCGCGGTCGTTAAAGTTGTGGAAGGCGAGAGCACGGTGCCGGGTGAATGTACGCCGCTCGGGGTCTGCGACATTCAGCTGCCGCCGTATTTGCCCAAAGGCTCGCCGGTAAAGCTCACTTATCAGTATAACGCCAATCAGGTGTTGGAAGTCGAAGTGCAGGCAGCCGGCAACAACGCCAAAGTCACTATCGATCGCAACACTGGTCTGGCTCCGCAGGAGATCGAAAAAGCCGCTTCCGGCTTGGGCGAACT
>QHOI01000089.1 GCA_003218705.1 Verrucomicrobiota bacterium
CATCAGCGGATTCGGAATGAATGGTGACGTTGAAAAAAGTATCGAAGCCGGATTTTCCGAGCATCTGGTCAAACCGGTGAAAATGGAAAACCTCGAAGCCGCGATCGACCGCGTAATGACAACGGCGAGCGGGTAGCCGCTTCGTTCTGCGCAGCGCCGGTCCAAGTTCTCGCGGATTGCGTCCCCCTGAGGGCGACGGCTACAGTTCGGCATTGCGCACGGTCGATCTAAAAATCACGGACGTTGCCTTCGGCGGAAAAGGGGTCGCGCGCGAAAACGGCAAAGCCGTTTTCATTCCGTTTACGATCGAAAGGGAATTGGTTTCGGCAAAAATCACGCGCGAGAAAAAGCAATTCGCCGAAGCGGAGGTTGTCGATCTTCGCCAAAGGTCCCGGTACCGGGTTGATCCGCCCTGCCCGTATTTCGGTCGATGCGGCGGTTGCGCCTATCAACACATCGATTACGCGCATCAGCTCGAGATTAAGACGCGCCAGGTCCGCGACGTTCTGAAACGAATTGGAAAACTCGACGATGTTCCAATGCGGCCAATCATCCCCTCACCTCTTCCCTATGCCTACCGCAATCGCGTCACTGTTCACGCTGCGAACGGCGTAATTGGATACTTCCAGCGCGACTCGAATCGCTTGATCGACGTCGAGCACTGTTCAATCGCAATGGAGGAAGTGAACCGCGAATTGGCCGACCTGCGATCACACGATGTTCCCGACGGTCATTACACACTGCGCGCGAGATCGGGCCCGCGCGTTTTTTCGCAAACCAACGACGGAGTCGCGAATGCGCTCCGCGATTTAATTGTCCAACTGATGCCCTCCAATCAAGAATTACTCGTCGACGCGTTTTGCGGGGCCGGCTTTTTTGCCAAGGCGCTCATCGGCAAATTCCAGCGCATCGTCGGGATTGACTGGGACAGGTTCGCAATCGCGGCTGCAAAAGAAGACGCCACCGAAAAGGAAACTTATATCGCCGGCAATGTTGAAGACGAATTGGTAGGGGCGGTTCACCGAACCGCCCGCGGGCGATTGGGGTCAATCGCCCCTACCTTAAACCCCGATAAAACCGCACTCCTTGTCGATCCGCCGGCCGTTGGACTGAGCGCGCGGCTCCGAAAAACGATTGTCGATCTCGCGCCGGCGACCCTGATTTACGTCTCATGTAACCCTGCTACGCTCGCGCGAGACCTCGCCGAGTTGCGCTCTCGATTCAAAATCGAATCGGTCACGCCGCTCGATATGTTTCCGCAAACGGCGGAAATCGAAGTGGTCGCGCAGTTGCAACGTTCAAACGCTTCAACGAATTAATCGTTTAACCTTAGATCTATGACTTCGCCCAAGGTCCTCGTCGCCGACGCAATTTCTCAGCGTGGAGTGGACGAACTTACCCGCGACGGCGGGCTTGACGTTTTGGTGCAAACAAAACTGAGCCCGGCGAAGCTAATCGAAATTATTCCTGAATTCGCGGCGTTGATTGTCCGGAGCGAAACGAAAGTCACCGGAGAAATCCTGAACGCTGCCAAAGAATTGCGCGTGGTGGGGCGGGCCGGTGTCGGCGTGGATAATGTCGATGTTGAAACGGCGACGCGACGCGGCGTGCTCGTGCTCAACGCGCCCGGTGGCAACACCGTTTCCACAGCCGAACACACATTTTCGCTCTTGCTGTGCGTCGCCCGAAAAATTCCGCAAGCGGACGCGAGTCTGCGCGCCAAGAAATGGAGCCGGAAAGATTTTGAAGGGGTCGAGCTTTACAATAAAACGCTCGGCGTGATTGGCATGGGCAGAATTGGAAGCGAGCTGAGCCGGCGCGCGATTGCCTTTGGCATGCGCGTGATTGCTTATGATCCCTATCTCTCGGCCGCGCGCGCGCGCAGTTTGCAAGTGGAGCTCGTCGAAGAGCTGGATGATCTGCTGGCAAATGCGGATTTCATTTCGTTGCACACCCCGCTCACGAACGAAACGCGTCACCTTCTCGACATGGCGCGCATTTCAAAAACGAAACCCGGCGTGCGCATCATCAATTGCGCGCGTGGCGGTTTGATCGACGAAGCGTCGCTTGCGAGTGCGTTGCAAGATCGACATATTGCGGCGGCGGCTCTCGACGTATTTGAGATCGAACCGTTGCCCGAAGATTCGCCACTTCGTGCCGCACCGAATTTGATTTTGACTCCGCACCTTGGCGCTTCGACCGCTGAAGCGCAGGAAAGTGTCGGAATTGAAATTGCGCAATCGATCCGCGCCGCGCTGCTTGAAGGGACAATCCGCAACGCGGTCAACATGCCGAACCTCGATGCCAAAACATTGTCGGTCATCGGCCCGCATCTTCGCTTCGGCGAGAAACTCGGCCGGTTTCTTTCGCAAGTTGCGCCGCGACGCGTGGATGAATTGAAAATTAACTACAGCGGAAAGGTGAGCGAACTCGACACTGGACCAATCACGCGCGCGGTGTTGAAAGGTTTTCTCCAAAGCGCGGGCGGCGCGGACATCAACGAGGTGAACGCGCCCGCGTTCGCCGAAAGCCTCGGGTTAAAGGTGACCGAGACGCGATTGAGCGCGGCCGGCGATTATACCGATCTGGTGGAGTTGTCCGCCGCGGCGGAAGGAAAAACCGTTTCGGTCGGTGGCGCATTTTTCGGCGCGACGCCGCGAATTGTCAGCGTCAACAGCCGCCCGGTTGAAGCGCGGCCCCATGGCGTCATTCTTGTTCTGGAAAATACCGATCGCCCGGGAATCGTCGGTCGGATTGGCACATTGCTCGGCGAACACAACGTTAACATCGCCACTATGTCGTTGAGTCGAAATCAAGCCGGCGGCACCGCACTGACGATTTTGAATTTGGATAACGCGCCAGGCGAGCAGTTGTTGCAAGAGATCCGCGCCAGCGGCGACATTCACTCCGCCCAAGTCATTCAATTGTGAGCGAGCTGAATTCGACCACGAATCGACGCGAATAAACACGAATCTCAGAGCGATTCAGTTTTATTTGTGTCCATTAGTGTTCATTTGTGGTTAATCCGATGTCGATCTTAGCGGGAGATAATTCTAAGACGTGGATCGGCGCGGTTGCGGTCGCCACCGCTGCTGGGATTTTATATTTCCTAACCGCGGCCCGTGACATTGTCGTCGGCGATTCACCGGAATTGATTATGGCCGCGGTGACCCTGGGCGTAGCCCACGCGCCGGGTTATCCGCTCTTCACAATGCTTGGACATCTTTTTAGTCTGCTCCCGGTCGGCTCGATTCCGTTCCGTGTAAATTTACTTTCGGTCGTATGCGACGCACTCACCATTGGCGTCGTCTATTTCAGCACATTCCGTCTCACCCGATCGCAACTTGCCGCTGCTTTTGCGGCGTTGCTTCTTGCGGTCGATCCGATTTTTTGGGAATGGTCGCTCGCCGCCGAAGTGTTCCCTCTCAATAATCTGCTCGCCGCGGTGTTGATTCTGTTGCTGGTAGCTTGGCACCAACACCCGGAACGCAGCGCTTCCTTGATCGCTGCATTTTTTGTCGCCGGACTCGCGCTCACAAATCACCAAACGATCGTGCTCCTGGGACCGGCGTTTTGTTTTATCCTCTGGCGGCGACGATCATTCTTGCTTGCGCGGCCCTCTCTTCTCGCGATCGGTGCAGCAGTATTTGTCGTTGGACTCTTGCCATACGTGTATGTGCCATGGGCGGCGGCGCATCATCCTGTCCACAACTGGGGCAACGTCTCTTCATTTCACGATCTCCTTCGTCTCATCGCGCGAAGAAGTTACGGGTCCAAACTGGTGACCACTCCTGGTTATACTGGTGGGCCACCTTGGGATCGACTGGCGGCGCTTTGTGTTTCTTTCGGGCCAGTCATCGGAGTGCTCATTATATTAGGAGCAGTTCAGGCCTTTCAGCGCGCCCGTTGGTATTTTTGGTTCAGCCTGGTCGCTTTTATTTTTAGCGGTCCATTTTTTGTCTGGATCACTGATCTGAATCTTAGCGCTGCGCCGTCAGCATTGTTCGTCTTGCAACGGTTTTTTGTCCTCCCGCGCATTGTCCTGGCACCGCTGATCGCGTTTGGCGTTCTCGCTCTCGCCCAATTCATTGCGCGATCTACCTCCGCGACGGCATTGTCGGCTTTACGCATCGTCGCCGCAGTTTGTCTCGTCGCCGTCGCGATTATGGTGGCAGCAACCTACCGACGAATTGATCAGAGCCAAAATTTCATCGCCCGTCACTTTGCTCAAGATGTCTTCAACACGACACGCCCAGGTTCGATTCTTCTCGTCAATGGCGATGGTCTCGCTTTTCCACTCATGTATCTCCAACAAGTTGAGAACGCCGGGAAGGAAACGACGCTCGTCGTTATTCCGCTTCTTCTCGGCGACTGGTACGTCCGTCAGCTGCAAGAAAGATATCCCGGCCTTCGCATCCCTTTCGATCGCTACGATCCTCAGAGCAACAACATAAAGATTTTCGTGGAGGCCAATTCGAGCCGCACGATCGCAATCGCTGGCGCGATTGGGAATGATCACAGCCTTGACCTGGATTTTTGGCCGTACCAACAAGGCTTGCTGATCACGGTGGTGCCAAAATCGCAGGACGTGCCGCTGGATACGTTGCTCGCGCAGAACGAACAACTGCTCAGTCGTTGTCATCCTCCGGCGCCGGGCTCGGTTCGCGCGAACACATTCGAAGCGGACATCCTTAACGTCTACGCTTATCCGGCGTTTACTATCGCAGCCACCTGTGAGCGCGCTGGCTTGAAAGCAGAAGCGCGAACCTGGTACGAGCGTGCGCTCGCGATCAATCCACAATTTTCACAAGCACGCCAAGCGCTGGTCCGAGTGGAACATTGATTTTGTAGGGGAAGCCGCTGGCTTCCCACGGGACGACAACGTCTTCCCCTACAGTTGATCCGCCGGTGAAGCGGCACATTGTCCACACATGGCAGTATCGGGAAGAATCCAAGTCATTGCCGCCTTTGCCGCACTCTACCTGATCTGGGGCTCGACCTATCTCGCAATTCTTTTCGCCATCCAATCCATCCCGCCATTCTTCATGGCGGGCGCGCGTTTTCTTCTCGCCGGGCTGGTCATGTTCGCGATCGCGCGAACCCAGGGTCCCCTAAGATCGACCTCAGCCGAGTGGCGTACGGCGCTGATCGTCGGCGCGTGTCTGTTGTTAGGCGGAAACGGCGGCGTAACGCTCTCGGAAAAGTTTATCGAATCGGGGCTCGCCAGTCTGATTGTCGCGACTGTCCCGATTTATATCACTT
>QHOI01000090.1 GCA_003218705.1 Verrucomicrobiota bacterium
TCGCACCGTACTTGTCGATCAAAGCCTGGAAGCGTGGATCTTTGCGAAGGGGGTCCCACGCTGGACTCAACTTGAGAAGGGCCACAGTCACGGGACTTGGCCGACTTAGCAAACCGTCCAAAAGTTCAAGTGCCCGCGCGTTTTCGCCCACGACGGCACAAACTTCGGCCACGCCCTCCGTGATTTCCGGACCACCAAAGGCGTCTTTGGTCTCCGGAAGTATTTCGGTGGCGCGCCGCGCTTCAGTCAGAGCGGCATCTTTTTCTCCAAGATAAGCCAGAACTTTCGCGAGCTGGATACGCAGGTCCGGCGAGTCGGAACTCTGTTTCAGTTGCCCTTCGAGAAGGTCTTTTGCTTTCAGTAAGGCGGCGCGCGCGCCGGCTTCGTCGTGGAGCGCTTTTCGCGCGAAGCCGAGGAGATAATATTTGCCGCACAAGGCTGCCGGAATCCCGGCGAGGAGACCATCCGACAGGTTTTCCGCTTCGTGCAATGCTTCCTGGTATTTCCGTTCCAGAAGAAGAACGTCCACGCGTCCGCCGGCAATCATGAGTTTCTCCTCATTATTCATCGGGATCGATTTCGCCGCTTGAAACGCTCGCTCCGCAACGCTCAGATCGCCTTTTTCGGCGATGGCCAGCTTGGATTTGATCTCCCAAAGTCCAAAGCCGTCTGGATTTACTTTCAGCCCGCGGTCGATCGTTTTGTTAGCAGCATCGAAATCGCGCAGCGTTTGGTAACTGAGAGCGAGATTTTGAAGCACCCAACTGTCTTTCGGATCGAGACTGGCTGCTTTCTCCAGACTGGCGTTGGATTCCGGCCATTTTCCCAGGCGGCGCTGGATCGACCCCAAGGCGAGATAACCTTCGGCCTCGTTAGGCAAATCACGCTGTGCGATTTCGAACTCTTTGAGCGCGCCCTCGAAATCGTTGTCGCCGTAATACAACGAAAATCCCATCGCGAGATGCGCCTCCGGCAGGTCGGGCTGCAATTGCAAAGCCCGCTGCGCCAACGCGCGCGCTTTTTGTCGACGCTCGGTAGTGCGCTCGAAAGTGTGCACGATCCAACTTTCCAACTGCGAGTAGCGCGCGACAGCGAGCGCAAATTTCGGATCGAGTTCGATGGCCCGCGCATAAAGTTGCTCGCTTTGCTTAAGTTTCCCGAGGTCCTCAACGGCGCTCTGGAGATTATGCGCCTGGACAAAAGCGAGATAGGCCTCGCCGTTCTCGGTTGGCCTGCGTTCCATTCGCGATTTTTCTACCGGCGAAAGCTTCGCTTGCAGTTCGTTAGCGATTTTCTGAGCGAGATCGGTTTGAATCGCAAAGACGTCGGTTAAATCACGATCGTAATCGCTGGCCCAAAGATGTTCGTCCGTGGTTGCGTCGATCAACTGCACATTAACGCGGACACGATTGCCGGAACGGCGCACGCTGCCTTCCAGAATGGTGGAAACACCAAGCGTCTTCCCGATCTCGCGCAGATTTTGCGTCTTGCCGCGGTACGGCATGACCGATGTGCGCGAAATTACTTTCAAGTCGCCGATCTTCGACAAGTTCGTCAAAACATCGTCCTGAATTCCGTCGGCGAAGTAAGCGTTCTCCTTATCGTCGCTCAAATTTTCAAACGGAAGCACCGCGATCGATTTGTCGATCTTGCGGGCGGCCGCGCGCGGAAGGAGAAAGAAACCGGCGGCGGCGGAAATAATGATGCCGGTGGCAACAAGCATGATGATGTTGCGGCGGAGATGCGAGCCCGGCGCTGCAACTTCGGGCGTAGCTTTAATTCCCTGAGAAGTGACGTCGAATGCCCAAGCCAGAATCAGGGCAATCGGAAAACCGATCAGTAACAAAACGATGACCAAACGCAGCGACCAGTTTGGCAATTCCCAGGCCGGAAAGGCGGCGGAGGCGAGCTGAATGATGCCGCCGGCGGCGATGACGTAAGCAACCGCGACCCGGTAAACTTTTCGCCGCTTCACTTCCTCGAAGAAGCCGGTCATAGGAACAAGATTCGCCCGATTATCGTTCAACGCCAACGGTTAGACAGACAAATTCAACGCCCCGTTCACTTAACACCGGTGGCGAAGACCGTCTGAAATTGCGGATTCTGTTCTTCACGCGAGACCACGCTCACTTCGATCTCGCGAAAGCCGCCTTTTTCCAGAAGTTCATGCAACCGCACCTCACTGAAACCGAGCCAGCGGTCGGCATAAAGTTCCCGCGCTTTTTCGAAGCGATGACTCAACAAGTCGAGCACGACTACCCGGCCGTTCCTTTTTAAAATGCGGTGGGCCGCCTGGACCGCCCGCTCCGGTTTGATCGCGTGATGCAAAGCCTGACTTAAAAGGACGAGATCGACACTGTCTTTTGCAACCGGCGGATCTTCCAGATCGCCGAGCCGGTACTCGAGGTTTTTGATGCCGTGTTTTTTGGCGAGCTTCGACCCGAATTCGACCATCTTGGGCGAGTTGTCGATCGCGATCACTTTACGCGCGCTCTTCGCCAGCAATTGGGAGAGTGTTCCTTCACCGGCGCCAAGATCGACAATCGTCAGCCGTGGAACGAGCGAAATCAACGCGTGCGAAAGCGCTTTCCACGATCGTCCCGGGACGTAACTGCGACCGAACTTCCCGGCCAGCTCATCGAAATATTCGCGCGCTTTGTCCTGACGCTTGCGCAAAGCGAGTTTCAGCGCCGTCCGATCGCGGCCGGTCTCGGGAATTTCACGCGCGAGTGTCTCGATCACTTGTTGGACGCGGCCGCGCGCGCCATTGCGTCCTGCGATTTTAGTCGCGCCGTAGTAAACATTCTTGCCCGCCCGCCGACCTGCCACCACCCCGGCACGTTTCAATTGCGCGAGATGACTGGAGATCCGCGATTGGCCCATGTTAAGAATCTGCTGCAGCTCGGCCACCGAAAGCTCTTCCTCTTCCAGCAAGAGCAGCAGTCGCAGCCGGGTCGGATCAGCCAGCAGCCGCAATAAATTAATGGTTGACGTCATCCGTGGTCCGAGACGATATATCTACATATCATGATCGGTCAATATGTTGCTTGCAGCTTGACTGTTCTTCTCACCCGTCACTAGTCACTCGTCACTTCCTGTTATGTCACGTCGCTACGTTTTTTCTTCCGAATCCGTTGGTGAAGGTCACCCCGACAAAGTTTGCGACACGATTTCGGATGCCGTTCTCGACGCCTGCATTAAACAAGATCGACGCAGTCGTGTTGCCTGCGAGACCTACGCCAAGAGCAATATCGTTGTCGTTGGTGGGGAGATCACGATTCCGAATCTGGCTGAGGACAAACCGCTCGGCGCGGTTCTTCCAATCAACAAAATCGTCCGTGAGACCGTGCGCGAGATCGGTTACGTGAACGACGATGATGTCTTTCACGCGGACAAGATCGACATCCAGAACATCATCACCAAACAATCGCCTGACATCGCCCAAGGCGTGGATGCACGCGCAGCCGATGGCAAGGACACGGCCGAACAGGGCGCGGGCGATCAGGGTTTGATGTTTGGTTACGCCTGCGACGAAACGCCGGAGCTGATGCCGGCTCCGATCATGTTTGCCCATCGGCTCGGGCGCGAGCTCACTCGCATTCGCAAGAGCGGAAAAGTCGGCTGGCTCCGACCGGACGCGAAATCGCAGGTCTCAGTTATTTACGAAAATGGCCGGCCGATCGGCATTTCCTGCGTTGTTGTTTCAACGCAACACTCCCGCGACGTCAAACATTCCGAAATCCGGAGCTTCGTGATCGAAGAAGTGATCAAAAAAGTTTTGCCGAAGGAAATGTTAAGCGAGAGCACGCAATTTCTCGTCAATCCCACCGGCAATTTCGTGGTTGGCGGACCGCAAGGCGACACCGGTCTGACCGGCCGCAAGATTATTGTCGATAGCTACGGCGGCATGGGACGCCACGGCGGCGGCGCATTTTCCGGAAAAGATCCGAGCAAAGTCGATCGCAGCGCGGCTTATATGGGACGTTGGGTCGCGAAAAATGTTGTCGCGGCCGGACTCGCCCAGAAATGCGAAGTACAATTCGCCTACGCAATCGGTCATCCCAAACCGCTCAGCGTTCACGTCGACACGTTCTGCACCGGCAGCGTCGAGGAAGAAGCGATCGAGCAGGCGGTGCTGCAGACATTCAGCTTTAAACCGGCCGACATTATCGATCAGCTCGATCTGCTTCGCCCGATTTACTCAAAGACGACGAACTACGGTCACTTCGGCAAAGTCGATGACCCAGAGATCACTTGGGAAAAAACTGACAAGGCCGCCGCGCTGAAAAAGGCGGCGAAATAAATTTATGATCAGGACGAAGACAAACACGAAACAGGATTTCAAAGTTAAAGACATCTCGCTGGCCGACTTTGGCCGGAAGGAAATTTCGATCGCGGAAAAAGAAATGCCCGGATTGATGGCGATCCGTGAAAAGTACGCACCCCAAAAACCGCTCGCTGGTGTCCGCATTACCGGTTCGCTCCACATGACGATTCAGACGGCGGTGTTGATCGAAACACTGGTCGATCTTGGCGCTAGTGTGCGCTGGGCCTCGTGTAATATTTTTTCAACGCAAGATCACGCCGCAGCGGCAATCGCGAAGGCCGGCGTGTCGGTGTTCGCGTGGAAAGGCGAGTCGCTCGAAGAATATTGGTGGTCGACTTATCAGGCGATCTCGCATCCGGACGGGAAAGGTCCGCAGCTCATAGTGGACGACGGCGGTGACGCGACGTTGCTGATCCACAAAGGTTATGAGCTCGAAGAGGGCAGCGATTGGGCAAAAACCAAATCGGCGAACAGGGAAGAGCAGGTTATTAAAGATCTGCTGCTCGAAATCCAACGCGAGAACCCATATCGCTGGCACGAAATTGCGAAAGATTGGCGCGGCGTTTCGGAGGAAACGACCACCGGCGTGCATCGCCTTTACAAAATGCATCAGGAAAACCGGCTCCTCGTTCCGGCGATCAACGTCAACGATTCCGTTACCAAATCGAAGTTCGACAATCTCTACGGCTGTCGGCATTCGCTCATTGATGGGTTGAATCGCGCGCTCGATGTCATGGTCGCCGGCAAAGTCGCGGTCGTCTGCGGTTACGGCGACGTCGGCAAAGGCTGCGCCCAATCGCTCCGCGGTCAGGGGGCGCGCGTCGTCATCACCGAGATCGATCCGATCAACGCGCTCCAGGCCGCGATGGAAGGTTACGAAGTCGCTACGATCGAAGACACGCTCGGCCGCGGCGACATTTACATCAGCGCAACCGGCAACACCGACGTGATCACGTTCGAGCATATGCAGCGGATGAAAGATCAAGCCGTCGTCGCGAACATCGGCCACTTCGACAACGAAATTCAGGTCGACGCTTTAAACACGGGCAAAGGCGTGAAGCGGACCAATATCAAACCGCAGGTAGATAAGTACACGTTTCCGGACGGCCACGAAATTTTCCTACTGTCCGAGGGCCGGCTGGTGAACCTCGGCAACGCGACCGGTCATCCGAGCTTCGTCATGTCGAACTCGTTCTCGAACCAAGTGCTCGCGCAATTGGATCTCTGGAAAAATCGCGACACCTACAAAGTCGGCGTTTACGTTTTGTCGAAGAAACTGGATGAAGAAGTTGCACGCCTCCATCTCGAAAAGATCGGCGTCAAACTGACCAAGCTCAGCAAAGCACAAGCCGATTATCTCGGCATCCCGGTGGACGGTCCGTTCAAGTCCGAACATTAC
>QHOI01000091.1 GCA_003218705.1 Verrucomicrobiota bacterium
AAAGTCGGTATCGGTCGATTGGTTACGGCGAAACGAAGAAGCGTCCTCTCCGTTCAGGAGTAGGACGCCTCAACATAGAGCCGAAGCTCTAAACTATGGCCCGTAGGGCGACCAAAAGCCCACGCCGGCTACGTCCGACAATGTGGCGTAGTCGTTTGGAGGCACCGTTGGAATGGTATCAACCACTTGGTTACCATAGCCAGACCCCAATAAGCTGTTGCCGCTGTTGTAAAGCTGCGTTCCCTTTTTTACGTAGTTCGTCCAATCGGCGATGTTGACGGTGGCACCGGTTGTTCGGTTGGTTTCAATGGCGTACTGGTCAACCGCTGAATCGATCATGCGCAGATCGTTCAGAATTCGGCTGGCCTGCGAGCGTTTGCGCGCCCGGAGGAACCCCGGAACTGCGATCGCGGCCAGCAATGCGATGATTGCGACCACGATCATGATTTCTACCAAGGTAAACCCGGCGCGGTTAGTTTGAAGTTTTTTAAACATGATTGCGTTTCTTGCTATTTATTCGTAGGCGAGCCGCGATAGCAGGATCCTTTTCCTTTTCTCACGACTCATTCCCTGCCACTCCGGTTAGCCGCGAATGACAGGAGAATGAATCGTCAGATTCGTTACGGACCGTAAGGCGACCAGAAACCCACGCCGGCTACATCCGACAATGTGGCGTAGTCGTTTGGAGGCACCGTTGGAATGGTATCAACTTTTTGGGCACCGTAGCCAGACCCCAATAAGCTGTTGCCGCTGTTGTAGAGCTGCGTACCCTTTTTCAAGTAGTTCGTCCAATCAGTGACGTTGACGGTGGCACCGGTTGTTCGGTTGGTCTCGATGGCGTACTGGTCGCACGCTGAGTCGATCATGCGCAGATCGTTCAGAATACGGCTGGCTTGCGAGCGTTTGCGGGCCCGGAGGAATCCAGGCACTGCAATGGCCGCGAGTAACGCGATGATCGCAACCACGATCATGATTTCCACGAGGGTGAAGCCCCCGCGGCGTTTATTGATGGCGTTTAACATGCTATTGCTTTCTTTATCTTTTGTTTGTTTGACTGCGCTCCACGATATCGATCGCGAAGTGCGTCCAGAATGAGCAGCGTTAATGCCAAAACCGGTGAAATCTGACCCGCCCGCCGGGCGTTTGTCCCTCGGCCCCGGCCACTTGATCTTCCTCGGAGTATTTCTACTGCGCCTGGGGGCGGTGCTTCGGCTCACTCATTCATCGCTCTTGCTGCCCAGCCGAGGCGATATGCATTTCTATAACGACTGGGCCAAAGACATCCTCCACGGTCAATTTAGCCAACACTTGGCCTTTTATGGATTACCCGGCTATGCCTATCTGCTCGCCTTTCTTTACAAGTTTTTCGGCGAAAACCCTTTCGTTCCCAGCTTTCTCCAAGCCGGAATTGAGGCCGGCGTCGCCGTTCTTATTTACCAGATTTGCTTTCGAGTTCTCGACTCGGTTGCCTCAACATTGTTCGTAAACACGCGACTCGTTGGCTTATTCGCGGCCTTGGGTTGGGCGTTTTTTGCTCCGGCCCAGGCCTATTCGGTAGTTCTGATGCCCACGACGTGGTTCGTCTTCGTGTTTTGGTTCGTAGTTTGGCGAATTGTGCGCGGGACGGGTGCGCCAGGTGTTGCGGAATGTTTTCTTCTTGCGTTGCTCATTGGTCTCACCGCAACGGCGGTTGCAACCGTTCTGGCGGTCGTCCCACTAATTTTTGCGGCCTTGTTCAAAGCAGACCCCGCGGTCTGGCGCAACCTGATTGCTCGCGTTGTCGTTGTTTTTGCCGGCCTCGCGCTGGGAACGTCGCCCTGTTGGATTCACAATTATTTCATCGCCAAGGATCCCGTTCTTCTTTCCGCCCACAGCGGTATCAATTTCTGGATCGGCAATAATCCCGAAGCCACCGGCTATCCCCGTTTTCCGCCGGGAATACGAGCCGGACAAGCCGCGATGCTCCAAGATTCGATCACCCAAGCGGAAGCGGACGCCGGTCGATCGCTCAAGCACGAAGAAGTTTCCGGTTATTGGTCAGACAAAGCCAGAACGTATATCGCCAGCCATCCGGGTGATTGGTTAGCGCTGCTCGCGCGCAAGCTCCGCAATTTCTGGAGCGCATTCCAATATGACGATCTCAGCATCATCACGAGTCTGCGCGAGCAAAACGTGATATTCCCGGGAATCTCGTTCGGCCTGGTCGCGGCATTTGCGATTCCCGGGATATTTCTTGGCTGGGCCCAGGCGCCGCGATCACGCTGGGTTCTCGCAGCGATCCTATTGTCGATGTTCGCGCTGCTCGGCGTTTTTATTACCGAGCGCTATCGGCTTGTCGCGGTTCCGGGCCTGCTGATTTTCGCCGCCCTCGGGTTATCGATTTTGCGGAAAGGCTTCGTCGCACGGGAATTCAAGAATGCAGCAATCTATCTCGCACTACTCACTCTGGCCACGATTTCCGTCGCCTGGCCGCAGCGAGACGGGTCGCTCTGGGCGCTCGACGCTTACAATTCAGGCTGGCAAGCGTTGGAATCGAATAATCTGCCGCTCGCAGAAAAAAAACTCGCTGTCGCCTATGCCTACGTGCCCGAAAATCCGGAAACGCTCTTTGCTCTGGGCAATTTGCGTTTCGCGCAAAATGACCCAAGCGCAGCTCAATCGTTTTATCGCTCCGTCTTGAACCTGGACCCGCATCATAAGGGCGCGTTCAACAATCTCGGCGTCATCGCCTTCGACGCGAAGGAATACGCCGAGGCCGAAAAATGGTTTCGTCACGCTGAAGATGTCGATCCACGCAACGCCAAAACCCATTTTCTCCTCGCGAAAACGTTGCTCGCAAAAAATGACCGCCGCGCCGCCCGGGTTGAAATCGACGCAGCGATCGCGCTCAAGCCAGAGCAACCCGAGTTCAGAGAGTTAAAGCAGCAAATCGAGACGAAGTTTCAATGATCCGACCAAACCTGTTAAGGCGCATCGAATTGATCGCGGCACTTCTCCTTTCTGTCACAGTATTGTTCCTGCTCTTCGTGCGTGGCACCCATGCTGGCGGGCTGTGGCGGGATGAGTGTGGCACGGTGCAGCTTGCACAAATGCCGACGACATCAGACATCATCGAATATTTCGATCATCAGACGTTTCCTCCACTGGTTCCCCTAATCGTCCGCCTGTACGTTCGGCTCTGCGGTGGGAGCGATGCCGCACTACGTTGCTTTGGATTCGCGGCTGGAGCGACCTTCGTTTGCGCCGCCTGGTTTAACACGCGAGCCGTCGGCCAAGGGGTGCCACTGCTTTCACTCGCACTCTTTGGGTTGAGCCCAACATTCTTAACCTGGGGCACGACGGCTGGCGGTTACGGCTTCGGCGCCGTTCTCATTATCTTCGCTTTTGCGATAAGCGCGAAGCTCCTGTTGGCACGGACTCCTTCAGTCATTTTGGGCGCATTCATCGTAACACTCGGCAGCCATCAGTTCGTTATCGGCAATCTAACGCTAGCCGTGATGATCGCACTATCGGCGCTGCTTGTTGCGCTGACTAATCGCGAGTTTAAAACGGCCGTGATCGTAGCGGCCATCATTGTGTGCTGCATCTTAGTCGGCACCCTCTACTTAAGAATCTTCTCATCTGGCGAGTGGCGAATCCTTTTCCGGCAATCCGGCCATCTGTCGGATCTCTGGCGAGAGTTTACGGGAGCTTATGGCGCAAGCCTATTGCATACATGGGTAGTCCGCAGTTGTTTCATCGCAGCGGTGATCGCAGGCGGGTGGATGTTGGGCGAAGGAGTTTTCCACCGGGTGGATACCAGTGAATCAAGGGTGCTACCTTTTGCCCTGCTGGTCGCGCTCGTGTCACCGGTCGCGTATCTGACAGTTTTGTGGCTACTCGGTTACCGGACGCACCCGTGGCACTATCTGCTCCTCCTAGCACTGTTGGCTGTGGCAATCGACATGATCTTCGCCCTAATCTCGCGCGTCTATTGGCTACGTGTCGCTCGATTGGGTTGCGCAATCTTGATCGCGATTGCCGCCGCGGCTCCTGCTTGGATCGCAGTGCATGAACGCCAAACAAACATCGACATCGTCTCGAAGAAAGTAACTGAGCTGGCCAAACCAACTGACTTGATCGTGGTCGCACCATGGCAGTACGGAATTTCATTTAATCGCTATTACCACGGCGGAACTCCATGGATCACGTTACCTACGATGGATGATCACCATATCCATCGGTATGATTTAATGCTGGTGAAGATGATGTCGTCGCACCCGATCGATGACGTCCTGGAAAGAATCGGTCAGACTCTGGCCTCGGGGAATCGCGTTTGGTTGGTTGGCGGAATCAGAATACTCGAGGAGGGTCACCCGCCTCTGTCTTTACCGCCTGCGCCGAATGACCAATTCGGCTGGGACGACGCCGCCTATAGTGAATCCTGGTTGGAACAGCTCGGAGCATTTGTGCGCGCACATAGCGAACGCGGCCAGACCGTGCCGCTCGGGTCGAGTGAACCGATCAATAACTTTGAAGATGTTCCGCTTGTCGTCGTTAACGGATGGCAATGATCATATCGGATTTCAGAATCACGAGGGCACTGAAGCTGCTCGAACTCTCGGGATGAACCCCAATCGCGATCTGCGCGCCACCTGCATCATTGCCCTGGCGCTGGTCGCGTTGACCCTGAAACTCGCGATCGCCTACAACACGATCGGCACAAATGACGCCGTCGTTTTTTATGGATTCGCAAAAGTTCTAAGCCAACACAGCTTGGAATGGACTTACCAGCATAGCCGCTACTTCAATCACCCGCCGCTGACCGCTTATTATTTGCGCGGGATCTACGCCCTGACCGAGCAACGCTGGTGTCAGGACATCGGAATTCACTTCCCATTTCTGCTTCGCTTGCCCGGAATCATCGCCGATTTTCTGGTCGTCGTGGTCTTGCTACGAATGAGCAAGACGGATCTGCGTATTCCGACTTGGGCGCTCGCGCTCTTCGCCCTCAGCCCGGTTTCCCTCATGGTTTCCGGCTTTCACGGAAACACCGATCCGGTGATGGTGTTGCTGTTGGTCTGCGCCGTTTGGATGTGTCTCCGGAATCGACCGGCACTCGCGGGATTATTTTTTGCGCTCAGTTGTCAGATCAAAATCGTGCCGCTGCTTTTTTTGCCAGCGTTTGTCTTCTTTTGGCTTTCCCAAAATCGAAGCCGCGAGTTCTTGATCACGGGAGCGATCACGACTTGTTTTCTTTGGTGGGAGCCGTTGCTAAATTTCCCGGTTCTGTTCGCGAAAAACGTGCTCGCTTACGGAAGCTATTGGGGAATTTGGGGCATCACTTATTTATTTCGCCTGACTGGTCTGACTGAGTTTAGCCGTCTGTCGTTTTTTGATCTTGAGCCAGCCCAGAACATCGTCATCTCTCTTCTGAAAGTGGTGATTGTTGCCG
>QHOI01000048.1 GCA_003218705.1 Verrucomicrobiota bacterium
GCTTACGTTGCACTTTCGCTTTCTCGAAATAGATCGCGCAGTAGTCCGCAAAAAGCGGTTTGCGTCCGACGCTCGCAAGCTGATTTTCGCGTCGCTCGTGCCGTTTGATCTCGAGCGCTTCTCTTGCCAAGGCGAGCGCGCGGACCGGCTGATTGTCACCGGCCCGAAGCGGAAAGCGGCGCGGCGCCTTTTTGCCGTTTCCCACATCGACCCAAAGCTGCGCGTAATAGCGACCAGCGCGAACGTGGAGGCCCGGGACTCTGCGATTGCGAGAATCGCGTGCGGGAATAAACTGAGCCGGATGATTGGAAGAGGAAAAATTTGGCATCGCCCTTGCACTTCGTGTCAACCGAAGCGCTTTGGGATTGCTTTGCATTGCACAGGCTTTCAAAACTTAACTCTAGCACAAACTCTAGCACAGAGCTAAAATGAGGTCGATCACAATTTATAAGTCGTTGGTAATCAACAAGCCAGGGTGGCGGAATTGGCAGACGCGCCAGACTTAGGATCTGGTGGAGCAATCCTTAGGGGTTCGAGTCCCCTCCCTGGCATATAAACCGCGTTGAGATGTTGAGTGGGTTGAGGCGTTCGATCAGAAGATCTGCCATTTCCTCTCGCCACCGACTTTTGTTTCCCAAAGACGGACGCCACCGAGAAAAGCGTTTTCGTTTTTGCCGCGCTCAATGCCTTCCGGCAATTGATCGAACCGGTGCACATTGCCGCCACCGAGGACGACGTAATCGGCGATGAACGATTTTTTCAATTGTGTGACCGCAAAAATCACTTCGCGTTTCCATTCTTCTTCTCCGAGTCGTTCGATTCCAGGAATGCCGAGAAAATTTTCAATGATGTCGCGATCGCGATAAGGAAGATCGCCGAGCTCGAGCGGAAAGAGCATGTTTTCAAAAGCAAGCGCGGAACCGAGCCCGGTGCCAAGTCCGAGAAAAAGCATTCGCCCGTCGTGATAACTTCCCAGTGCCTGCATCGCGGCATCGTTGATGACATGCACCGGTTTGCCTAACGACTTACCAAAATCAAACCCGACCCACCCTGGGCCGAGATGTTTCGGGTCTCTGATTATTTGACCTCCGCGAACCGGTGACGGAAAACCGATCGAGATGTTTTCGAAGTTCCAATCGCGAGTGTTTTCTTTTACTCGAGCGACAAAGTCGGCCGGCTGCATTCGCATGCCGGAATCGAACACGCGCTGGTCTGCGCCTTCGATCATCAGCTTTACGTGGGTGCCGCCGATGTCGACGACGAGAGTCCTGTTCATCGACCCGCGAATACTTCCGAGTTACTCGCCGAGACCGACGACCTGACCGAGGCGCTGGAAAATGCCCTTCTTTTCCTGTCCGGTTGCGCTGCTACCCGGCCAGCATTCAACAATTTCAAGGGCGAGGAACCGGAAAAGCGTCACGCTCGCGAATTTCAAATCGAGCCGCAGATTTTTTGCGATCTGTTGGACCGAACGCACGCCGTTGAACTGGGATGCGAACTGCGCCTCGGCGACGGTGAGCCGCAGGTTCTGCACTCTCTCAAATCCGTCGCGGGTGTAAGCCGGAACGGAGGTGGGATCATAAGAAGCGCGGTCCCCGAGTTCCGGAAACTGAACGAAGCGCAGGGTCGCCAATGCCCATTGATCGACATCGAGCTCGCCCGGGAGCGCAGTGGCGAAGTCCGGAAGCGCTCCTTGATGAAATGAAAAGCGAACGCACGGTGCGCTCCAAAGTTCGGCGAAGAGTTTTTGCCCGTGATGCTGCGTTAATTGCATTGCCGGCTCGTGCAAAATCAAATTCTCCTGTGCGAGCGTGACGAACAGCGGGCACCCGGTCTCCTGTTGTTGGGCGCGCGCAGCCGCAATCCGGTCCGGATCGACATTGCTCAGAGTCACCGGCGCTTCGGGGCAATACACTTCCGAATCACGCGACGTGGCAAAGAGGACCTGTCCGTTCTGAGTCCAAAGCTCGACCGGCTGCTTGTCCCAAAAGAATCGGAGCGTCCCGGTGAGTTTTTGGGTCGCAATAATCTGGAGCGCGCGATTTAACGAGAAGAAGCGCGTGTCGCCGCAGAAATAAGCGTCGCCGGTGAGCGATTCGTCGGGAACATAAGATTGTTCGGCCGCGGGCTCGAATGCCGCCGGTGTCGCTGCAGTTGGCATGTCGGTCGCCGGCGCTGGGGTCCACCACGGAGTTTCCTGCGTTTGCGTAATTTCAGGGCCGACTTCGCTCGCTTCACGATAGGCCGGTTCCTGTTCGACCGGGGACTCCGCTTCCTGTTCGACCGGGAACTCCGCTTCCTGTTCGATCGGGAACTCCGCTTCCGTCGCCGGTGTCGGCTCCGCCGCGCTTGGCTGGGTTGGCTCCGGCTCTTCCGATTTCCGAGGCATATGGGTTTCTACCGTTTGAATAAGCAAATCCGAAGTGAACGGTTTATTCAAGAACCCAATCACATTTGAATTTTCACTCCGGCTCGCCTGCACCTCTGCGCCGTAGCCAGACATGTAGACGACCGGAATTGCAGCCGTTCCGGGATTCTCCAGCAAACGGCGGCAAACTTCATCGCCTTTCATGTCCGGCAAAATGAAATCCAAAAGAATGAGATCCGGCATACCAGTTTGCGCTGCGCGAACTGCCTCTTCGCCGGTCGATGCCGTCGTGACGTCGTAATTTGCGCCAATCAAAACCTCTTTCACGAAACTGAGCAGCATCAGGCTATCGTCGACCACCAGGATTTTTGGATTCTCCTGGCGCGATTCTCTCGCCGGCGCAGCCTCGGCTTCGTCGACGCCCCGGACCGCTTCCACGAGCAAGTGCTGCCAATCCATGTCGATCGTGCGCGGGCTGGAAGGCGCGTCGGTAACTTCGGAAATCGTTCCGCCTTTCCAGCGAACAATCTCATTGAACGCCGCCATTCCTTGTCGACCAGGAGCAGTCGCGTGACGGACCTGCCCTTTCTCAAAGAAAACTCGCGCTTTTTCGCCGCTCGGCCCGATGAACTCCACTACCGCGGTCGCGCCACTCATGCATTTAAGCTGAATAATGTCGGTGAATTGGAGATCGCGGAGCGTACCTTGAAATTTTTCCGCGGTCTTGGCCTTGGCGGAACGCAACAAACGCTCGGCCAGATCGACAAAATCCCATTGCACCAGCGGCTTCTCGAGAAAGTGAATCGCGCCGAGTCCGGCGACTTGTTCCCGTTGCTCGGGCAAATGAACGCCGGTTAAAATGATCGCGCGGGCATTCGGGTGGCTCGTCCGCAAATCGTAAAGAAAATCTTGGCCAAGATCCGGAGCTGCATCGACGTCGAGAACAAAAAGTTCGCGCTTCACTCCCTGAGCGAGCTGCTGCGCCTCCTCCAGACTATGCGTCATCTCTACCAACGCGTCCGGAGCCGCCTCCTGTAAAGAAGACATGATTGCGGACGCCAATTGTTCATCCGGTTCCAAAACCAGAATCCGCGTGCTCTTTTTCGATTTTTTCTGTTTCATCAGGGGGCGTCTCGAGGAATGTCTCGACGCTCAATTCGTTAGCAATGCCTGCTTCTTGGCAAATGCAAAGAATTTTTCGCTGGTAGGGACCCTGGGCTGCGGCGTCCGCGGACATCGCGGCGCGATGTCCTACCTGAATCGCTTCGCCAATTCCCGTCGGCTGATTTTCCCGCGTTCGGTCGTCGGAATCGATTCGACAATAAAAATCCGCTTTGGCACCTGCCACGCGCTCAACGCTGTCCGGCAGAATTCCATCAGCTCGTTTTCGCGAAGATCGACATTCGCCACCACGCAAGCCGCGACTTCCTCGTTTCGCAATCCCGCGCCGGCAGGACGACCAAAAGCAACCGCCTGACGAACGCCAGGAAAGTGGAGCAAGCGTTCTTCAATCTCGGCCGGGTTCACTTTTTTTCCGGCGACATTGATCACGTCGGAGACGCGTCCAACGATTTTGAATCCGGAACCGTGACGCGCGAGGAGATCGTCCGGAACGAAAATGCCATTGCCCAATTTCTCTTCGTCGGCGTCGGGAAAGTAACCATCGCCGACGGCGGCGCTGCGGACACGTGCCTGACTCGATTGCGCGTTTGGATCGATCATTTCAAGATCGACATCTTTCATCGGCGCGCCGACGAAACCTTCGATCTCGTTCTTTGCCTCTCGGTCGTAGCAAATTCCGCCGCATTCCGACGCGCCGTAAAATGAATGGATCGGCAGCGCGAACTTCTCTCGGAATTTTTTTGCCGTGGCAATTGGCAGCGGTGCGCCAGCGGAGATACACACGCGCAACTTGGGGAGCGGCGGAATATTTTCCATTTCGCAAAACGCTTGATAGAAGAGCGGCATACCCGGGAAAACCGTCGCGTCTGTTTTTGCGATGTCGGCGAGAACAGCGCGGGGCGTTCGGTCCTGACTAACAACAAGCGGCACGCCGCGTGCGATCAGGGGCGTGAGCAAATTGCTGAATCCGTAGGAATGCGAAATCGGAATGACGCCGAAATTAAGATCGACACCGGAGATGCCCATCGTGTCGCAGATCTGATCGCAATCAGCCAGAAGCTGTTCACTGCCAAACCGAATCGCGCGCGGTGCGGCCGTTGTGCCGGATGTCAGCTTCAACAGGGTCGGATTTTTCCCCCTCCAATTCGGCCGCTCGTTGTCGATCAATCGAACAGTTCCGGCCTTCTCAATGATTCCGGTTACGCGGCAGACTTTGAGCGCAGCGTCGCGTTGCTGATCACTCATCGACTGTTCAAGCGGCAGGACGACAATTCCGCGACGCAGACAAGCGATGAAAATCGACGGCGCACCTTCGTGATTGCCGATTTGGACGGCGATTACGCTTCCATCGGCGAACTTGTCGATCTTTGGTTCGAAGCCCCTCGCGCGTTCATCAATTCCACGGAACGTCCGATCGACCTGGCCGCGGGTATTAAAAATGGCGGGCTCGTCGCCCTTTTGAGCGAGAATCGCCTCCCATCTTTGCAGCAATACGTCTTTCGGTTTCATCTCTTGCGTAAAATGCCCA
Organism: Verrucomicrobiota bacterium; assembly: GCA_003218705.1. Lineage (GTDB taxonomy): Bacteria > Verrucomicrobiota > Verrucomicrobiia > Chthoniobacterales > UBA10450 > AV40. The sequence goes on from QHOI01000048.1 coordinate 5,019, forward strand.
GGCGGTTACATTCGGCGCTCATTTTTGACGATGAAAGCAGGCATTCACCCAGAGTATCACGAAACCGATATCGTCTGCGCGTGCGGCGCGGTCTATCACACCCGCTCGACGCGTCGTGACATTAGAATCGGTATTTGCGCTGCTTGTCATCCGTTTTTCACCGGCGAACAAAAATTCGTGGACACGGCCGGTCGCGTCGAAAAATTCGCCAAGCGCTATGGCAGCACCAAAGCCGTGCGCTCGGGCAAAAAAGGTTAGCTGAACTGGAACGGCGATTTGCGATCGCCGTTTGATGTCCTCGAAGGTTTTCGGGGCCACACTCATGGACTTTGATCCTCTCATTCAACGCAAACGCGAACGATTCGAGCAGCTCGAACGCGAGATTGCCGACCCCAAGCTTTTCGACAATCGCAAACGCGCCGGGGAAACCATGCGCGAGCACGCCAACATCAAAACTGTGCTGGCGAAATGGGACGAATTGGAAAATGCGCGCAAGCAGCTGGATGACAATCGCGAGCTGGCCACGTCGCGCGACATTGAGATCGCGGCCATGGCGGACGATGAAATCCCGGATCTGGAAAAGCGCGTGGCCGAGCTCGAGCGCGACTTGCAAATCGCGTTGCTGCCGCCGGACGAAAATGAAGATCGTGACGCGATTGTCGAAATTCGCGCCGGCACGGGCGGAAACGAAGCCGCCATTTTCGCGGCCGATCTTTACCGGATGTATCACCGCTACGCCGAGTCGGCCGGATTAAAAACGGAAGATCTCGAATCGAGTCCGTCGGAGATGGGCGGGCTAAAAGAAGGGATCTTCAAAGTCTCGGGTGAATCGGTTTTTCGAAAGTTGCGCTACGAAAGCGGCGTGCATCGGGTCCAACGGGTGCCTGCGACCGAAGCGCAGGGGCGCATCCACACTTCCACCGCCACGGTCGCGGTGCTGCCGGAAGCGGAAGATGTCGATGTTGAATTAAAGCCGGAAGATTTGCGGATTGAGGTTTCCCGCGCCGGCGGTCCGGGCGGACAAGGTGTGAACACCACCGACTCGGCAGTGCAAGTGATGCACATTCCAACCGGCACGATTGTTCGTTGCCAGGACGGTCGCAGTCAGCTCAAGAACAAGGAAAAGGCATTGTCGATCTTGCGGGCGCGATTGCTGGAACGGCAACAGCAGGAGGAAGCGGCGAAATACAGCGCGCAACGGCGCGGACAGATTGGCACCGGCGGGCGCGAAGAAAAAATTAGGACCTACAATTTTCCTCAGAACCGCCTGACCGACCACCGCATCGGACTGACGCTCTATAATTTAGATCGCGTTATCGACGGGAATCTCGAAGAGATGATTCGCGCGCTTCAAGCCGCCGATGTGGCAGAGCGATTGAAGGAGTCTTCGATCGCGTGATTCAACGATTTCTGTCATTTCGACCGAAGTGGACAAATCTGTGACTATTTCAGAAATATCTAGAGATGTCTTCCCGCCACCGCGGGACTCGACATGACAAAGACGAAAAGCCTCCTCGAAGTCCTGCAATCGACGACTGCTTATTTCACCAGGCACGAGATCGAGAACCCGCGCTTAAACGCTGAGCAGTTGCTCGCTCACACACTCCGACTATCGCGAATGGATCTTTATTTAGAGTTCGAGCGGAATCTTGCCGAAAACGAGCTTGGACCGTTGCGCGATTTGGTGAAGCGCCGAGGCCAAGGCGAACCGCTCCAGCATTTGTTGGGCACGGTTGAGTTTTGCGGTCACACGTTCGCAATCGATAAACGCGCGATGGTGCCGCGGCCCGAGACCGAGGAGCTCGTTGAGCTCCTGAAGTCAGAGGTCAGCCTCCGGCCCGGAGGGGCCTACGCCCCGGTGGGAAGTCAGAGGTCAGATTTCCGGATGATTGATGTGGGAACTGGGTCAGGTGTGATCGCGCTCAGCTTGGCAGCGAAGTTTCCGGAAGCAGAAATTTATGCCATCGACATTTCCGAAGACGCGCTGTCGCTGGCGCGCGAAAACGCGGCCCGGCTCCGATTAGGTGAGCGGGTCCGATTTCAAAAGACCGATCTGCTCGAAAATTTGTCTGAAAGATTCGACCTGATCGTGGCGAATCTTCCGTACATTTCCATGCAAGATCGACATTTGCTAGCGCGCGAAGTGCTGCATGATCCAGAAGTGGCACTTTTTGGTGGACCCGGCGGTGACGAGTTGGTGCGAAAATTAATCGAGCAAGCGCCCGCGCATCTCGAACCGGGCGGGCTGCTGGCCCTGGAAATTGGCCTTGGTCAGGCTGAAGGACTTTCGGACTTTCTTCGTCAAAAGAATTATCACGACATTCAGTTAAAAAAGGATTATTCAGGTATCTCACGTTTTCTCTTAGCCAGGTATGGATAAAATCCGGATTCACGGGGGACATCCGCTAAGCGGAACGATCAAAATCAGCGGCTCGAAGAATTCCGCCCTGCCGATTCTGGCGGCGACGCTGCTCACCCGTGAACCGTGCACGATTCACCGTGTGCCGGACCTGAGCGACACGCATTACATGCTGCAAATTTTGAAGCATCTCGGCGCGGAAGTGGAACGCGCCAGCGGCACGGTCACGGTCGCGGCCGCGAAAATCGATTCGGTTGCGCCCTATGATGTTGTCCGGAGGATGCGCGCTTCTGTTTGCGTCATCGGTCCGTTGCTCGGCCGCTGCAAGGAAGCGACGGTTTCGTTGCCGGGCGGCTGCGTCATCGGCGATCGCCCGATCGACCTGCACTTGAAGGGATTCGAAGCGCTCGGTTCTGCCGTTCGGGTGGAAGCCGGCAACATCAAAGTGTTTGCGCCGAAACTCACCGGTGCGGTGATCAATTTGCGCGGCAAATTTGGGCCGACCGTTCTCGGCACCGACAACGTAATGATGGCGGCAGCGCTGGCAGAAGGGACGACCGTGATCGAAGGCGCCGCTCAAGAACCGGAAGTTGTCGATCTCGCGAATTTTCTGAACAAGATGGGCGCGAAGATTGAAGGCGCCGGCACCCGCCGCATTATCGTGGAAGGCGTCAAGGAATTGCACGGCACCGAGCACGACATCATTCCGGATCGCATCGAAGCCGGAACTTTTCTGGTTGCGGGCGCGATTTGCGGCAACGGAGTCACGATCAAGCGGGTCGAGCCGGAGCACGTTCAAGCCGTGACCAAGGCGCTGAGCAATTGCGGATTTAAAATCGAATCGTCCGACAATTCCATAACCGTTTTGCCCAACGGCGTGGCCGCACCGCTTGAGCTCGCGACCGAGCCATATCCCGGTTTTCCGACCGATATGCAGGCACAAATGTGTGCGCTTCTTTCCACCACTGGCGGAATCAGCGTCATCACCGAAAACATTTTTCCGCAGCGCTACATGCACGTGGCAGAGCTCAAACGCATGGGCGCACATGTCGATCTTGAGGGACCAACCGCCGTGATCCAAGGCGTTGATCGGCTCTTTGGCGCGCCGGTGATGGCGAGCGATTTGCGCGCGTCGGCCGCGCTCGTGCTGGCCGGATTGAAAGCGGACGGAATCACCGAAGTCAGCCGCGTTTATCACATCGATCGCGGCTACGAACATTTGGATGAGAAACTGAGCGAGCTCGGCGCTCAAATCGAACGCGTGAAAGGATAACTATGGAGACAACGACAACATCGACACCCTCCAGTGTGCGAACGTGGTGCATTCTTGCGCACGCCACTGCTTTAGTCGGATTCTTAGTGCCGGTCGCGGGTCACGTTGTTGGGCCGCTTATCATCTGGCTGGCCAAGCGTCAGGATTCACCCGAGATCGACGCCCACGGCAAAGAGTCGCTTAACTTCCAGATTTCGATGCTGATCTGGAACGCGATCGCGGCGATTTTGATCATTGTCTTGATCGGGATTCCCATCCTGATTCTGCTGCACATTCTAAATATTATCTTTGTCATCGTCGCCTCGATCCAGGCCAGCGAAGGCAAGCTCTATCGTTATCCGTTGGCAATCCGGTTAATTAGCTAGGTAGGGCGGTTCACCGAACCGCCCCTACCTGTGGGTGGTGTTTTCAGCAGTCCACGGAGCGTTTTCATGTTCGCGACGTCTTCACGCAATTCCCTGCCTTTCGGCGTTTCGAGAACCTTTGGGATTTTTCGAAATCGCCGGTCGCGCATGATAAAGCGGAATGCGTCCAGGCCGATCTGGCCCTTTCCGATGTGCTGGTGTCGATCCACCCGCGAACCGCGCACGGTTTTGGAATCGTTCACGTGAATGGCGGCGAGACGGTTGAATCCGATTACGCGATCGAATTCGCGAAATGTTTTCTTGATCCCGGCTTCACTCCCGATGTCGTAGCCGGCGGCGAAAACGTGTGCGGTGTCGAGACAAACACAAAGGCGCTCCGGTTCGCGCACATTTTGGATGATGTAACCGATCTGCTCGAAGCGATGACCAAGACATGAGCCCTGGCCAGCCGTTGTTTCGAGCGCGATGCGGGTTTTGACTTTCGGATTTTTTCGAAACACGCGGTTGATCGCGGCGACGATTTTTTCGAGTCCGGCTTCTTCGCCTGCTCCGAGATGCGCGCCGGGATGAAGAACCAGAAATGGAAGCTCGAGCTGATCGGCCCGAGTAAGCTCTTCAGACAAAGCGCGGATGGAATTCGCGTGAAACTGCGGATTGGTGGTCGCGAGATTGATCAAATAATTGGCGTGGGCAAAGATCGATAATAACTCGCCGCGTTGGCGATGTTCGAGGAAGGCGCGGATTTCTTCGCGCATGAGCGGACGCGCGAACCACTGCATGTTGTTCTTCACGAACATCTGGATCGCGGTGCAGTTGATCGAGCAGCCGCGCTCGATTGCGGTTTGCACGCCGCCGCCGATCGACATGTGCGCGCCGAGCAGAATCTTGTCTTTTGTCATTCCGAGCGAAGTCGAGGAATCTCTTACTGTTTGCCATCCTCCAACAGGTGATCTCGCAAATCGAGCCAGCTTGGATTTAAACGATCGATTAAAGCGATCTATTTAGCTCGAGACCATTTCTTTAACTGTGTTTCTCGAGCGAACGCTTCGTCTGCGTCCGAATAATGTCCGTAATAGATCAGCTTGTTGCATCGATAAGTAGCGGCGAAAGCTGCACCGATTTCTTTGCGATGCTCCAAAATTCTGCGCGACCGGGAGTTAGTAACGCCGATGTAGAGAACAGAATAGTTGGGGTTGTGACGATATAAACCCAAAAGTCATAATCACGCGCCATGAGATCAGACAACAATGAGAGATGTCTCGACTTCGCTCGACATGACAGACAGCCGATGTGGGAAGCCCGCTAAATCTTTGACAGATAATACGGCAGCATGTCGCGCCAGTAATTCCAATCGTGGCCGCGCCATTTCCCATCATCGAGCCAGTGCTGGATCCCTTTGGAATTCAGAATTTCCGAAAGGCGATACGATTCGTGGCGTGTGTTGTCCCATTCACCAGTGCCGATGATGATGCCCATGTGATTGTATTTCCACGGATCGGTCGTGTTCGGCAGATAATGAAACGGACTGTTGAAATAAATGTTGTCGTCGTAATAGCCGTCGAAAAAATCGCTGATGTCGAACGAACCGCTCAGACTAATGAGATTACTAACCGTATCCGGATGACGAAACGCGATGTTGGCGGCGTGATAAGCGCCGAGACTCGCACCGCACACGGCCACACGATGACAATGACATTCGCGCCGTGCATGTTCGAACACATCGCGGACAATCACGTTTTCGTAAGCGTTATGCGTTTTCATCCGATCGGCTGGATGAATTCCCTTGTTGTAAAAACTGTCGAGATCGATCGCGTCCGGGCAGTAAACCGTGATCTTCCCGGCATCGACGTAGGAAGCGACTGAACCGACGAGACCGAAATCCTTGTTTTGGTAATAACTGCCGAACGAGGTCGGAAATAAAATCAGCGGTAATCCTCCGCCGTTTCCGAAGGCGAGCATTTCAAACTCGCGGTTGAGCCAGGGTGTGTGCCATTTGATGTAACGTTCGTGCATTGAAAGATCGACAATAAGGAGGGCACGCGATTGAGGTCAATCCACTTGCCTCAAAAGCGTAAGCGTTGAGGCAAACATCCAACGTTAATGGGCAACACTATTGGATGCACTAGCTGGGAGCGTAATCGCCCCTAACTTGAAATCGCAATTCGAGGGTGGCGTGCGGTGGACAAGTTCGACATCTTCAACGAAGCGTCTCGGTTTCATGCCCAAACACACACTCACCGGAACAATCAGGCGGCACCACAGGTTTCCATCGAAAATCCTTGGTAATCGTCGCGATGTTCTCGTTTGGTTGCCGCGCGGTTATTCGCGTTTTTCGCGAAAACGCCATCCGGTTTTGTATTTGCAGGACGGCCAGAACGTTTTCGACGCGGCCACCTCGTTTGCCGGGGTCGAGTGGGGGGTCGACGAAACTGCGCAGCGATTGGTTCGGCAAAATCGGATCGAGCCGTTGATCATCGTGGCGATTGCCAACACGGGCGAAGATCGCATTCACGAATATGCGCCGACTCCGGGAATAATTGATGCGAGCGCGAAACGCAAAAAACGGAGCAAAGGTTGGGCGCGAAGATATGGGCGCTTTCTGATCGAAGAACTTAAGCCTTACATCGACAGACAATATCGCACGAGACCGGAAGCGGAATTCACCGGCCTGGGAGGTTCGTCGCTTGGGGCGTTGCTAACGCTTTCATTAGGCTTGTGGTTTCCGAATTTTTTCACGCGTCTTATCGCGATGTCGCCATCAGTTTGGTGGGACGATCAAGTCATCGTGAAAATGGTCAACGATCTCGACCGAAAACTACCGCTCAAAATCTGGCTCGACACCGGCACAAATGAACCAGGCTGGGAACGCGCGCGAACTTTGTGCGCGGCATTGATCGACAAAGGGTGGTACCCATTCGAGGATTTGCATTACCACGAAATCGAAGGCGCCGATCATAGTGAAGGTGCTTGGGCGATGCGGGTTGAGCCGGCGCTGCGGTTTTTATTTCCGCCGCGTCCAATCGCGTGATGGAAATTATTGCAAGACCTTGCCGTAAACCTGAAAGACGCGGGTGAACCCGCCGACGAATTCCTGATCTTTCTGATAATTGAACTCGCGCTTCGCCGGCAGCCATTTCAAATGACGCGGCGCGTCGGGATGATTCGGATCGTAAACGAGATAATGATCGGTGCCGTCGGAAGATCGCTGGCCATCGTGAGTGTAAACGAGGACGGAATGATTGATGTGGAGGATCGGATAATCCGAGAGATACGCGATGAAAAATTCCCCGCGGGCGAGCGTTTGCTCCAGCTCTTGATGCGTTTTCTCCTGATAAGTCCGGTTGTGTAAATAAAACATCCGGAAATTCCCCGGCCGTAGATAAGCGACCCAGCCGAGGCCGATATTTCTCTGCATCAGCCTGCTGTGCGCCTGACTCATTTCGCGCAAATTGTGATAACCGGGAAAGACGACGCGCTTTTCCGGCGGCAATGGATCGTGCCATGGAGGTTTGCGCGTGACCGCTCGAATGCGTTTATGGAGCTCGCTCTCGTCTATGAGCGGAGAGTTCGGATCGAACCGGGCGAACTTGTAAAACTGCTCGACGGTCCGGGTCATGACGAAACAGCGGCGGGTATAGCGGTCCGGTTTTTTCCGCTCAAAGAAATTGTGGTGAGAAACGATTTTTCCCTGTTCGTAGGCAAATACAGTTGTGTTCGCGAATGCGAGGGTGTCGCGGTCATAACTGAAACCCGCGGCTGAACCTGCCTGCGCGGTAGAAACGGCGAGAAAAATTGCGGCAAAGCATCCGCAAGATCGACAGCCCTTGAGTCGCATCACCAATTATGAACTCGCCGAACCCGTTTTCGATTCGGCGAAATTGCCGAGTTTCCGAAACTTTTTGTATCGCTTCTTGAGCAACTCATCCACCGGCGTGGTGATGATACCTTCCAGATTCCGTCGCAAGGCCATGCCCAGATTTGTTGCCGACGTTTCGTAATCGCGGTGCGCGCCGCCTTCGGGTTCGTCCACGATTTCATCGACCACGTTAAGTTTTAACAAATCCTGCGCCGTCAACTTCAACGCTTCCGCGGCTTCGGGCGCGTGGCGCCGGTCGCGCCACAGAATGGCCGAGCACGCTTCCGGGCTGATGACCGAATAGTATGCGTTCTCCAAAATCAGAACGCGGTCAGCGACCCCAATGCCAAGTGCACCGCCCGAACCGCCTTCACCGATCACCGCGGCAATAATGGGTATCCGCAAATTCATCATCTCGCGCAGATTGACCGCAATCGCTTCGGAGATGTGCCGTTCTTCCGAACCGATTCCTGGAAACGCGCCCGGTGTGTCGATCAACGAAATTACCGGCATCGAAAATTTCTGGGCGAGCCGCATCAGGCGGAGAGCTTTGCGATAGCCCTCGGGATGGGCGCAACCGAAATTGCGCATCACGTTTTCCTTGGTGTCGCGGCCTTTTTGGTGAGTAATGACGACACAGCGTTGGGAATCGAGCATGGCAAGTCCGCTCGGCATCGCTTTGTCGTCGGCGAAATGCCGGTCGCCGTGCAGTTCCGTCCAACCGGTGAAACAGCGCTCGACATAATCGAGCGCGAACGGCCGTTGCACATGCCGCGCGATCTGGACGCGCTGCCACGCGCTCAGATTTCCGTAAACCTGGCGGCGCGTGTCGCGCAACTTGGCCTCGATCGCTTCTACTTCCGAACCAAGATCGACATCATGCTCGCGCGAATGCGCCTTCAACTCCTGCAGACGCCGTTCCAATTCGAGGATCGGCTTTTCAAAATCGAGCGGTTGAAGGTCCATTGCGCTAATCGGTGATTGTGACCGGGGTCTTATTGTTGATGAGGCTGCTCAATTCTTCCACGTCCGCCGCGGCGAGGCCAAGTCCCTGTGGAGGCGGAGGCTGCGACAAGGCCGGATGCGCCGAATCGGGAACGGAATAAATCGTGTAGGCCTGTGAGCTGAGCCGGATCCACCGGGTGCTGCCGATGAATTCTTTGGTGCCGAAGCCGACACGTTTCCCACCGTTCCACGCCATCACTTCGGCGACCTTGGTCGTGACTTTGGATGCGACTTTGGCCGGCAATTTTTCCTCGCGCACATGGTATTGCTTGAAGAATCCGCCGTGATTGAGGAGGACAAGCAGTTTTGGTTTGCGCTGAACCAAGATGGCCATATCCGGATGCGAGACGAGCAAGCGCTCGCCGATGTGAAGCATCGTGCCGTTCAAATTGTTCATCCGCATAATCAACTCGGGCGTCGATTTTACTTTGCGCGCGACTTTCTGCAAAACGTCGCCGGGTTTGACGATGTATTCCTCTTTCTCGGGCGACGGCGTCCGCGAAAGAAGAATGTCGACATTCACCTCGCCCAATAAGTCCTTGGCTTCGTCGGCGTGGGGGCTGTTTGGATATTTTTGGATAAAAGCGGTGAGGGCGGCGCGCGCTTCCGGAATTTTTCCGTCCTGGCGCAATTTGGCCGCCTCCTCAAATTCCGGCACGGTTAGATCGATGCGCGGTTCGGGAGTGACTTCGCCGCGCTGCTCTTTGCGCACCTGGATATCTTCCTTGAAAACAAAGTTGTATCCGAACCAGGCGGCGCCGCCGAAAATGATAATTGCGAGAAACAGGACAAAGAGCCACTTCATGGATCAAATAGCGCGGGCCGGTAATTTTGTCGCGGGCGCGGCCAATTTCCAGCCGCGATGCGCCCAAAAATCAGGTCGCTTCCTCGCGTCCCGGGAAGAAGCGGTGCCAGAGCCGGCCGATGGTGCGCTCTTCCTCATTGCTCCAAGTGTAATGGCAATCCTGGCAATAAAACTCCTTGGGAATGATTTTCAGCGCGCAGAGAAGCCCGACCAAGGCCGGAGTCATGAATTTGCGCGTCATTTGCGGATACTCGATGTTCGACGATCCGCATTGCGGGCAGCGGATAATGGCGGCGGCGACATCGGGGTCGCTTGTCTCCCATTCGATCATTAAATTGTGCGCGCGTTCGAAATCGATGTCGTCCACCATGATCTTGGCGTTGGCTCGTGGCCGGGACATGAACGCGACCGCCTGAAGGTGGCCCTCATTATGAATGTCCGCCTTGAGGCCGGCCTCTTGAAAGCGCTGCTTTAGACGCTTCGCTTTGTCCGGCTCGTTAAATGTCGCGATCGTCACCATAGGCTCATTTTGCCTTGTCGCTGCGTCCCTGAGCAAACATCAACTGCTGGCCGAGTGCAAGATTCGGCGGCGGGAACCAATGGTAGAGGATGAAATAAACGAGCACGCCGGTGACCGAAACATAAAGCCAGATCGGCATTGTCCAGCGCCCAAGCCGGCGATGGCGATCCCATCGGCGCCGGAACACTGGCACCAGCGTAGCGATCACCAGCGGCAGCGTGACAAACGCGAGCAACACGTGCGTGATGAGAAGCGGGAAATAAATCCACGCGATCAATCCGGTATAGCCGGAAGATTTTTCGCCCACGTGCACGTGATAGACGATGTAACCGACAAGAAAACCGGTGGATGCAGTGAGGGCGATGATCATGCACGGCACATGACGCTGCCAGAGGTTGCGCCGAATCCAGAACCAGCCCGCCGAAATGAAAACGGTGCTGACGGCGTTGAGCGACGCATTGATCGCTGGGAGATCCGAAATTGTCATTGCCACAGATTCACACAGATCAAACGCAGATCAAAGAGCGCGAAAACGGCTTACGTAAAAATCAGTGTAAATCTGGGTTGATCTGTGGCTGTGTACTGCCCCGCTAATGCCAATTGTCGCTGAGAAACCTAAGAATGTTGAGTATGCGCAAGATCGCCGGTCGACCTTCGCGCACCCGCTGGCGCGTTCGATTTTGCGGTTAGCGGTTGTCCTGGTCATCGCCGCCGCGATCAGCGGCGGATGGTATCTGGCGCGGAAAGGTTTTGGCGGGCGCACCCGGGCGCGGATCGTGGAGGAATTGCACCGGAGCGGCGTCGAAGCATCAATCGGCCGTCTTACCCTCAATCCATTTCGCGGGCTGGTCGCGCGGAACGTCCGCATTTTCAGCTATCAAGACCGCACTCACACGCTCGCGTTCATCAGTGAAATCGTGCTCGATATCAATTACGCCGCTTTTTTTCATCATCAGCCGTTTCTGAACGCGCTCGATGTTCGCAACGCTGAGGTCACGCTTCCGCTGAAAGGCCCTCAGGGCAAAACCGAGCAGCCGCAGCTCAGAAGATTTCACGCGCATATCTATTTTCCCCCGGAACAGATTTTCGTCAGCCAGGCCGAAGGAATTCTCTGCGGCGTGCGGGTCTCCGCCACCGGTCAATTGATCAAACGGGCGGATTATCAGCCATCGCCGCCGCTTTCGGAGAAGGAGCGACAAAAGCGATTGTCGATTCTACGCCGGGTCGTTTCGGAGCTTCAGCGATTTAGTTTTCCGAACGGTCCGCCTTCGCTGCAGGTAAAATTCAGCGGCGACCTCGCCCAGCTTGAAGACGCCCGGGCCGAAGCGACGCTCCAAGGCAATTTGCTCATCAGAAAAGGTTACGAGATGCGCGATTTTGTGGTAGCGGCAGAGTGGAGCGATCAGACCCTCAACATTTCGCGATGTGAATGGAACGATCGTTTGGGCGGCTTTGCCGCAACTGCGAACTGGAGCCGGCGAACGGACGCCGCAAATTTTCAAGCTCGGAGCAGCCTCGATCTCAAATCATTGCTCGACGCGGCGGACGCCGGGGCCTCGCTGGCCGACGCCACCTTCAATTCGCCGCCCGTGATCGACGTTTCGGGGTCGGCGAATTTCAGCGGCGAGCGCCCCCAGCTGAAGTTGATCGGACACGCCGCGGTCAACAATGTCTCTTACAAAAATTTGCCGCTCTCGGAATGTCGGCTGGAATTTTCCTGGGACGGCGAGCGCACCTGGCTGCGCGATATCCGGATTCGACATCCAACCGGCGACTTGCGCGCGGAAGTGTTCGAGGCGCCTAACGAGTTTCGGTTAAACATCGACGGGCCGCTCGCGCCGAGTGAAGTACGTCCGTTCCTGCCTTCGGAAATACAGGAATTTTTGGGGGAATGGGAATGCCCGCGCCCGCCGTTGATTCAACTCGCCATTCGCGGGAAAGATCGACATCCGGAAAGCTGGCAAGGTGACGGGAATATCGCGCTCGATCGCACCCGTTTTCGCGGCCAATGGATGAACAGTGCGACCTCGAAAGTGCATTTCGCAAACGGCGCGGCCACTTACGAAGATTTCCGCATCACGCGCGACGAAGGCGTTGGCACCGGAACTTTCACTTACGACTTCGCCAAGCACGAAGTTCGCGTCTCGAATATCAAAGCGAATGTTCGCCCGGCCGAAGTAAGTTTTTGGATCGATCCCGATCTCGCGAAAAACGTCGCGCCTTACAAATTTCATCAGCCGCCGACGATCACGGCGAACGGCGTTTATCAATTTAACGGCGGCACCGGCACGCGACTCGAGATCAATGTCGATGCGCCGAACGGAATGGATTACGTTTTTTTGGGCAAAACTTTGCCCTTCCA
>QHOI01000049.1 GCA_003218705.1 Verrucomicrobiota bacterium
CCTCGATATAAGGCGCAGCTTCTTGCAGCTTTCGATCCAACCAATCTTGTTCAATCTGTTCGTTCATTTATTGCGCCCAGACAGCCAAAGTCTTCTTCAATTTCTCCCGCCCTCGCAACACGTTTGTTTTGACCGTGCCAAGCGGAATGTCGAGCGCCCGCGCAGCTTCGTCGTGTGATAATCCATTCTGGCAGCAAAGCAAAACTGCCGAGCGCTCGTGCAATGGCAGTAAACTAAGGGCATGCATAAGGTCATGTCTTAGACCCGGATCGACCGTCTGGGGGTCCTGTTCCGCCTGCCATTGCTCCTCATTGATGCCGACGAGCTCTTTCCGGCGTCGTGCGTCCTCGCGAAAGCAATTGTAGGCGATCCGGTAAAGCCAGGTGGAAAATTTCGCCTCGCCGCGGAAGCCGCGGATGTTTTTATAAGCGCGAACAAATGCGTCCTGGGCCAGATCGTCGGCGAGTGCGAGATCGCCGCGGGTAAGTTGCCGCAACAAACCTCGCACGCTCGATTGATGACGACGAACCAACTCGCCAAAAGCGTGCTGGTCGTCATCAACAAGAACTCGGGCGACAAGGCCGGCATCGGTTAGCTCCACGCCGCGATATTAGGGCGCCGGTGGCGGCGACGAAATGTCCTTCTTTCCCTCCAACTTCCACACGAGTAGGTAACCGAGGCCAATCACAAAGGGAATCACGCCGATGGCCCACGAGCCACCCTCCCACTCGTTCACTGCGCCGAAAAAAAGCATGAGGCCCAAGCCAACCATGCAAAGCACAACACCGCGGCGCATGTCTGAGCGTTGCCGAACGGCGGGTGTAGGCGGAGCGAGCAAGGCCGGCGGAATCGGTTGGCCCTTTTCGGCCATCATTCGAATCGTGCGATGCATCATCCGATTTCTCGAAAAACCGAAATACATGATGACAGCCACGATCAGAACCGGCGCGCCGAAGATTGTCAGCATTGTGATCGCGACAATCGGGATGACGAATTCGGGAATATCGTCTGATTTGATCCTCTTAAGATCGGCTTCATCTCCATCAATCGCGATCCCGTGACGACCTTTAAGCTTTTTCTCGATCCGTTGATGGATTCTATCCGCCAGATCCTGAGCGGGCGAGGCGCTGGCCGTCATCGACGCCGCCGGGGATGGCGGAGGAGGCGGCGGGGGTGCAGGTTGCGCCATGGCCGTAACGGCCAGCACAACTGAGCAAATGCAGAGAGGCAATGTTTTCATATTGATCCTTTTGTAGTGAGATGCAGCCGACGTGGGTTTGGATTCAAAAAATAGCCACGCCCACCCCCAGCGTCGAAAGAAAATGGAGCGGGTGACGAGACTTGAACTCGCGACGTCCTCCTTGGCAAGGAGGTGCTCTACCACTGAGCTACACCCGCGTCTGGAAGGGGTAGAAATAATGGCGCAGCAGGCTCATTCCGCAACCGTAAATTCGGCCGAGTGGCGGAGCGCCAGACTAATGCCAGATTCTCTCCCATTACTTCATCAGTCCATCATTCTATTTCGCCTTCACGCGACGAATTCCGCACACTCGCCAAGGGCGGCAATCTCATTCCGCTGATTGTCGATCTGGTCGCGGACGTCGAGACGCCAGTCTCCGCTTTTGCCAAGATCGACAACGGGAATCCGTGCTTTCTTTTTGAATCGGCGGAACGGAACGAAGAGTCGGGACGCTTCTCGTTCATTGGCTTCGATCCGCTCGTGCTTTTTAACAGCGCCGATTGCGAAGGCGATCCGCTGACGAAGCTCCAAGAAATTCTGTCGCGTTTTCAATTTGTCGCGCGTCCCGACGTTCCCCATTTCGTCGGCGGCGCGGTTGGTTACATCGGGTACGACGTCGTTCGATTTTTCGAGCCGACTGTGCCAATCCATCCGCAGGACGAACTGAAGAATCCGGAAATGATGTTCATGATTCCGCGGATCTTGATCGTTTTTGATCATCGATTTCGGAAACTTCGGCTCATTTGTAACGCGCATATCGAAAACAATACTTCTGCGGAGGACGCCTACGGACGCGCGGAAGCCGATCTGCAGAAAACGTTGTCGAAACTGAGCGAGTCGCGGGCGCTTCAGCCGATTGATGCGAAAGCGGCCGGGAGTCTTCCGTCACCAGCCAGCAACACGGCTCGCACTGAATTTGAATCGATGGTCGCAAAGGCCAAAGAGCTGATCGCGGCCGGCGATATTTTTCAGGTTGTGTTGTCGCAGCGGTTCGAAACCGATTTTCTCGGTCAGCCGCTCGATCTTTACCGCGCGCTCCGCTTCGGGAATACTTCGCCGTATATGTTTTGTTTACGCTTCGGCCGCGATTTCGCGGTCCTTGGCAGTTCGCCGGAAGTTCATCTGCGAGTGCGGGAGCGGACCGCCGAGTTGCGTCCGATCGCCGGAACTTATCCGCGCGGCAAAGATTTGGCGGAAGATGAAAGATTTGCGGCCGATTTGATTGTCGATCCAAAAGAGCGCGCTGAGCACGTAATGCTGATCGATCTCGGGCGAAATGATCTTGGACGGGTCGCGGACTTTGGCAGCGTCCGCGTGACGGAACAAATGGTGATCGAGCGCTACAGCCACGTCATGCACATCGTTTCGCACATCGTTGCGCGTTTGCGCGAGGGCAAGAACGCCTTCGACGCGATTCGCGCAACGTTTCCCGCGGGCACGGTTTCTGGCGCGCCGAAAATTCGCGCGATGCAAATCATTGCCGATTTGGAAAAAGCGCGACGCGGATTTTACGCGGGGATTGTTGGTTACTTCGGCTTTGATGGATCGCACGACAGCTGCATCGCGATCCGCTCGATCATTTTAAAAGACGGAAAAGCGTATCTGCAAACGGGCGCGGGAATCGTGGCCGATTCCGATCCCACGCGCGAATTTGACGAATGCGTGAACAAGGCGAAAGCGATGCTGGCCGCTATCGCGCGCGCAACGAAGAAATGAAACTTCTGGTCATCGATAACTACGATTCGTTCACTTATAATCTCGTCCAGCTTTTCGGCGAGATGGATGTCGATCTTACGGTGAAGCGAAACGACGAAATTTCGATCGACGAGATCAAAAAACTGAAACCGGATCGGATTTGCATTTCACCGGGACCGGGGCGGCCGGAAGATGCCGGCATCAGCCCCGATCTAATTCGCGAACTCGGACCGCGCGTCCCGATTCTTGGTGTTTGTCTTGGTCATCAATGCATCGCGCAAGCGTTCGGCGGCGAAGTGGTGCGCGCCGAAAGATTAATGCACGGCAAGACTTCACAGATTCATCATCAACTCCGAGGCGTTTTCAAAGATTTGGCCGAGCCACTCGAAGCGACGCGCTATCATTCTTTGATCGTGCGCCGGGAATCGTTGCCCGATTCGCTCGAAATTACCGCCGAGACCGACGACGGCGAAATCATGGGACTGCAACATCGACAATTTCCGATCCACGGCGTCCAGTTTCATCCCGAATCGATCCTGACGACCGAAGGGCGCAAGTTGCTCGCGAATTTTCTGCGTGTTTAAGCGCCGTTGCGCGAGATCACCTCGTGAATCTGGCGGACTTCACGCACCATTTGTTCGTATTCGTCGAACCTGAGTGATTGCGCGCCGTCCGAGAGCGCTTCGTCCGGTCGCCCGTGCACTTCGATCATCAAACCGTCAGCGCCGACCGCGATTCCGGCGCGCGCGAGAGGCGTCACCATGTAGCTGCGGCCGGTTCCGTGGGCGGCATCGACAATCACCGGCAAATGCGAAATTTTTCTTACCGCCGGAACTGCGGCTAAATCGAGCGTGTTTCGCGTGTGTTGAGCGAACGTGCGCACGCCGCGCTCGCATAGGACGATGTTATAATTTCCTTCCGCCATCACGTATTCGGCCGCGAGTAACCACTCTTCTAACGTCGCGGCCATGCCGCGCTTCAACAGCACCGGCAACTTCGAGCGACCGACGCGCCGAAGGAGTGTGAAATTCTGCATGTTGCGCGCACCGATCTGAATCATATCGGCATATTTTTCGACGAGATCGACGTTCGCTTCATCGAGCGCTTCGCTCACGATTTTCAGACCGAACTCGTTCCGAATCTCGGCGAGAATCTTGAGGCCCGGCTCCCCCAGCCCGGAAAAAGCGTAAGGCGAAGTGCGCGGTTTGAATGCGCCACCGCGGAAAAATTTCGCGCCGCTGCGCTGGACCACATCCGCTATCGCAAACGCCTGCTTGCTGTTTTCAATGGCACACGGTCCGGCGATGATCGCGAGCGAGCCGTCCCCGATCCTAGCGCCGTCGCCAAGATCGACAATCGTGCGTTCCGGCCGGAGATCGAGCGTGATCAATTTGTACGGTTTGGTAACGCGGATCGCTTCCGAAACGCCGGGGAGATTTTCAAAATGTGAGAGATCGACCGCGCCCTGATTGCCGGTGATTCCGATCGCGGTGCGATTTGCGCCGGGCATGACGTGCGCGCGAAAGCCGAGCGATTCGACCACGCGAACCACGTTGTCGATCTCGCCCTTGCCGGCGCTGGCGTTCATTACGATGAGCATGGCGTGAAAAGGCGTTTACTTACCGGGAATTATACCCTTCGGTCAAATTTAACCCGCAGTTTTCGCTTTTGCCTCGATCAAAATCGGCGGAAGCGCACGCTCAATTTCGGCCCGATGTTGCTCGTACTGGGGTGGTAATTTTAAACTTTCACCCAGCTGTTTGACCGGTTCGTCGACGGTAAATCCGGGACCTTCGGTGGCAATCTCAAACAAAATACCACCGGGCTCGCGAAAATAGATCGAATGAAAATAAAAGCGGTCGATAACCGGGGTGACGTGCAAACCAATGTCGACCAGCTCTTTGCGCCAGCGTGATTGTTCCTTGTCGTTCGCGCATCGGAAAGCGATGTGATGCACCGTCCCGGCCGAATTCACCCCAAACTGTCCCTCGGCTCGTTCGACAAGGTCGACCTGAGCGCTTGTCGATTTGGAATTTATCGACAATCGGCGGCGCGATCCTTCTTCGCCGATCAATTCGAAGCCGAGCGTTTTAAGTAATTCCTCCGTCGGCCCGGTCTGTTGCACTTCAAGCGTCGGCGCGTGAAACCCGTGGATCGCAAACTTCTGCGGTACTTTGCTTTCATATTTAAGATCGACATCGTCCAGTTGCGTCGATTCGATTAACTCGAGCAACAGTCCATCGGTATCGGTTAGGCGAAGACCGGGCGCATTAAAGCGCGACGGAATTTCTTCACAGAAAACCCGATGTTCGGCGAAGCGCGCTTTCCAATACGCGATCGAACTCGCTGGGATCGTGAAACTCGCACTGATTACCTGGCCGGTTCCGCGGGTCCCGCGACGCGCACCCGGCCACGCAAAAAAGGTGATGGCCGTTCCCGGCCGTCCGGTCCGATCGCCAAAATAAAAATGATAGGTCGATGGATCGTCAAAGTTGACGGTGCGCTTGGCCAAGCGCAGGCCGAGGATCTGGGTGTAAAAATCCACGTTGCGCTGAGGATCGCTCGCGATGGCAGTGATATGATGAGTTCCGCGAAGTTTCACAATCGAATCGTAGGCTAACAAGTTTCCCACGACTTATTCAACGCATGTATTTGTGGCGACGACAGGCAAGCGAGAAGTGGTGGAGGGATAAAGAAGAGGAATTACGCGCCGTTGCGGGCGATCGATTGGCGATAATCGAACAAGCCGGTCGACGACGATTGCAGTTCGAAGTCGCATCAAGTTCCCGCACTGGGTTGCTAAAGCTGGCGAAACAATTCGGTGGACGAGTCGAGAAACTTCCGCGCGATTGGTTAAAACGCTTTTCGCGTCCGCAAAAAACCAAGCCGATCGAACTCCGGAATCAAAAGTTAATCATTCCTGCTCGCGCCGCTTTCGGAACCGGCGAACACGCGACGACCGCGATGTCGTTGCGATTACTCGAGAAGTTAACGCGCAAATGGAGATCGCGCTGGTCGATTGTCGATCTTGGAACAGGTTCGGGAATTCTGGCGCTAGCTGCGCGTTTGTTAGGTGCGCAACGGGTAATCGGAATCGATAACGATCCGGTCGCGATCTCGACCGCAAAAGCGAATGCACTGGCAAATAAGATTCAAGGCGTGCAATTTCTCGTCAGCGACGTGCGTCGTTGGAAATCTCCGCCAAAGAGCCTCTTCCGACGAAGCGGCTACGGCGGCCAAGTCGACATCATCATCGCGAATCTGTTTAGCGAGCTATTGATCGAGATCTTGCCGAAACTCAAAACCGCGCGCTGGATGATTCTTTCGGGAATCTTACGAAACCAGCAACGTGATGTAACTCACGCACTTAAGCGACATAAGATCGACATCCTTCAAGTTCGCCGGCGCGGAAAGTGGGTTGCGATTCTAGCGTCGGTCAGGTAGGTTCGGCGACCCTTAGCGGCTACGGTTCTCTGCATAAACGCGGTTTATCATAAGCCGCGGGCAAAATGTCCATGCAGACCGAGGAACTATCCTACGCCATCATTACGCCGTATTCGATGCGCAAATCGCGCACCGGCGGGATCATCGCCCGGCTGATTTCGCGCACGGGTCTCGATCTGGTGGCCGCGCGCATGTTCGCGCCGAGCGAAGAACTGGTTCGCCGCTACGCCGAGACGATTGTGAGCGAAACGAAACCGGCTCATCGTGCGACCCAGGAATTAATTCATGAGTACGTCCTGAAAAATTTTGGCGCGAAAAAAGATCGTCAGCAATCGCGCGTTTTACTTCTCCTTTTTCGCGGGCCAGACGCGGCCGCAAGAATGCGCGCGACCGTAGGTCACATTACGCACGAGGAAACCAGCGGGGAAACAATTCGTGACACGTTCGGCGATTACGTGACCGATGATTCGGGCAAAGTCATTTACTTCGAACCAGCAGTCGTTGCTGAGTTCAATCGCAACGCAATCGAACGGGATTTAAAACTTTGGGCGGAATTTTCAGATCGCGACGGCGGCGTGCTCGATCAAGCGGTGCAATTTCCGAAGGAGGCGAAGATCGAGAAGACCTTGGTTCTAATTAAGCCGGACAATTTCAAATTTCCAAACATTCGTCCCGGCGGTGTGATCGAAGTTTTTTCACGGACCGGTCTCTACATTGTCGGTTTCAAAGTTCACCGGATGAGTGTCGCGCAGGCGGAGGACTTTTACGGACCCGTGCTACCGGTGTTGCAGGAAAAATTAGGACGCAACAAGGGACGCGATGCGTGGGAAGACATCGTCGAATTTATGGCCGGCGCGCGGCCGAGCGACACGCTTCCGGAAAAACGGGACGCGCCCGGCACAGAAAAGTGCATTGCCCTGGTTTATCAGGGCGAAGACGCCGTTCGCAAAATTCGCGAAGTGCTCGGCCCAACCGATCCCGCGAAAGCGCCGCCAGGCTCGATTCGGAAAGAATTTGGCCAGACGATCATGATCAACGCTGCGCACGCGTCCGACTCGATTGAGAACGCGAAACGCGAGATGGCAATCGTGCGGGTGGAGGAGAATAACTTTAAACCTTTGATTGAAAACTTTTATGGCCGCCAATAGTGTGCGCTCCCTGAATTAAAACGAACAAGATCGACATGGAAATTTCCGAACGCGCTGCCCAACTGACTCCCTCACTCACGCTTTCGATCGACAGCAAAGCAAAAGCGATGAAGGCCGAGGGAATTGACGTTTGCGGCTTCGGAGCGGGTGAGCCGGATTTTGATACGCCGGAACACATCAAAGCCGCGGCGATTGAAGCGCTCCAGGCCGGTTTCACCAAATACACGCCGAGCGCAGGCATTCCGGAATTGCGTGCGGCCATCGCGGAAAAATTAGCAGCGGACAACGGACTGACTTATCGCCCGGGTCAGGTGGTGGTCAGCAACGGAGCCAAGCACTCCTGTTACAACGCGATTCTGGCCACGTGTCAGCCCGGCGATGAAGTGGTCATTCCCGCGCCCTACTGGGTCAGTTATCCCGACATGGTGCGCCTGGTCGGCGCCGAACCGGTGATCGTGCCGACGATGGAACGGAATAATTGGAAAATGCGTCCGGAAGATTTTGAAAACGCGATGACGCCGCGAACGAAGATGTTGATCATGAACACTCCGTGCAATCCAACCGGGTCGGTTTACACCCGCGAAGAACTGGAGGCAATTGTCGAGGTCGCCAGCGGCGAGGACATTTACATTTTGTCCGACGAAATTTACGAGAAACTCGTTTACGACGATGCCAAGCACGTCAGCATCGCGTCGCTCTCGAAAGAAGCTTACGATCTGACCATCACCGTCAACGGATTCAGCAAATCCTACGCGATGACCGGGTGGCGGCTCGGTTATCTGGCGGCTCCGGAAGCAGTGGCGAAAGCGGTCGATTCAATTCAAAGTCATACCACCGCGAATCCATCCTCGTTCTCGCAGCGGGGCGCGCTCGCCGCGTTGAAAGGAGATCAGCAGGCGGTCTCTGACATGCGCGAGGAATTCGACATGCGACGCAATTACATGATCGATCGCCTCTCCAAAATTCCAAACGTGACCGCGGTCAAACCGCAGGGCGCGTTTTATGTTTTACTCAACGTCAGTCAGCTCGGGCTCACCTCGCAAAATTTTGCCGACCGATTGCTCAGCAAAGCAAACGTGGCCGTCGTGCCGGGCGCGGCCTTTGGTGATGATCGCACCATCCGGCTCAGCTACGCGACCAGCATCGACATCATCAAAAAAGGTCTCGATCGGTTGCAAGATTTCTGCCGAACGCTCTAAGGTGGAACGCGCTCTCCGAACGCGTCGCTAATATTTGCGGCTGAGCCGCCTTATCTTAACATCGCCCTCGGAGAGGCCGATCCACCTTCCACCTTCATGTCCGGTCACCTCGCGCTCATTCTTCACGCGCACTTGCCATTCGTTCGGCATCCCGAACACGAGCATTTTCTCGAGGAAGACTGGCTCTTCGAGGCGATCACCGAAACTTACATTCCGCTGCTGCAAATGATGCAGCGACTCGTGAACGACAGCGTTCCGTTTAAACTCACGATGTCGCTCACCCCAACGCTGTGCGCGATGTTACAGGACGAACTTTTGCGCGAGCGCTACGTCCGGCATTTAGATCTTCTAATCGATCTCGCGCTGCGCGAGCGAAAACGTAACCGCAACCAGCCCGAGCTAGCCGAGTTGTCCGAATTTTACTTTGAATTGTTTTCGGCCAGCCGCCGTTTCTTTGTTGATGAATGGAAAGGCGATTTGCTCGCGGCGTTTCGACAACTGCGCGACGCGGGAGCGCTCGAGATCATCGGCTGCGCGGCCACGCACGGATTGCTTCCGCTGATTCAACAGCAATCACCGGCAGCGGCCCGTGCGCAACTTCTCATTGGACGTGACGCGCATGTCGATCTCTTCCAAGCCGATCCCACGGGCCTTTGGCTGCCTGAATGTGCATATGCCCCCGGGCTCGACACGATTTTGCAGGAAGCGAATATTCGATGGTTCGTTCTAGACGCGCACGGATTGTTGTTTGGAAATCCGCAGCCGCAGCGCGCGATTTATGCGCCATGTTATACACGCGCAGGTCCAGCTGCGTTCGCGCGCGATCGCGATTCGAGCCGCCAGGTTTGGAGCGCGGAGGAAGGTTACCCCGGCGATCCGGCATATCGCGAATTTTATCGCGACGTCGGTTTCGATCTTCCGCTTGAACATTTGGGGCCGATCGCGCGCGGTGTGCGGAAATTTTCCGGTGTGAAATATCACCGCATCACTGGTCGGAAAGGCGAAAAACAGTTCTATGATCGAGCCGCGGCCGAAAAAGCCGCTGACGCGCACGCCACCCATTTCGTGGAACAACGCCGGGCACAATTGGGACAGCTCGCCGCCGTTGATGTCGATCCAATCCTAGTCGTGCCGTTCGATGCGGAATTATTCGGCCACTGGTGGTTTGAGGGACCGCGCTTTCTCGAATTGTTCATCCGCAAGGCCGCGTTCGATCAAAGGGAATTTCGCCTAACGACTCCGAGCGAATATTTGGTGATGCATCCGACCCAACAAACAATCGAGCCCGGAGCGTCGACCTGGGGCGACAAAGGCCATCTTGAAGTCTGGATCGACAAAAATAGTTCATGGATTTATCCGCATTTGCACGCGGCGGCGCAGCGGATGACCAACGTGGCAAACGCGCACAAGAATGATTCGAGCGAGCTCAATGATCGCGTTCTCAAGCAACTGGCCCGAGAGCTGTTACTCGCGCAAGCGAGCGACTGGGCGTTCTTGATGCGAACAGGCACGGCCCGTGAGTACGCAAGCAAGCGGACAATCGATCACCTCGCCCGCTTCAATAAACTGCACGATCAGTTCGCGGCCGGGCAACTGAATGAAAAATTTCTGGCTGATTGCGAATGGCGCGACAACCTTTTCCCGAACCTGAATTGGCGGTATTACTGTAGCGGCGGTCTATGACCGTCGCTGAATTAGTGCGACGCTCGCAGAGTGCCGCTACAGAAGAATGAAGAAAAAATACGCTTCAATTTTGATTGTCTTTGCGATTGGCGGCATTGCTCTCGCCCAAGAGTCGCCTTCGCCGATTCCATCGCCGTCGGCATCACCAGAGCAAACTCCGTCGCCGTCGCCATCACCGTCAGCAACCGCAGGGCGAAGCGTCGCGCTCCGGTTTGTTCCACCGCCGATGGAAGGAACGATCAGCCTCGGGATTTTTGATTCGAACGACAAACTCGTCCGCGTTCTCCACCGTGAATCAAAGGTCGACAATTTCACAATTGATGAGAATTCGCTCAAGACGACCTGGGATGGAAAGAACGACGCCGGCGAAGATTTGCCGACGGGGAAATATCGGGCCCGCGGCTATACGGTTGGGCGTCTAAAGGTGGACGACCTTGGCAAAGTGGAGGCGCCTCCAAACGGGGCAGCCGATCATGTCTCCGTAAAACTGGTGACGAACCCGCTCGTGAGCGATACGCGATCGGTCATGGAACTTGGCGTCGGCTTCGATAGTAAAGGAAGTTTCCTGAAAACGATGGACGGATTGCCGCTGGCGACGATGAATGAAACACCGAATCTGACTCGCGTTTCGATCGCAAAAGAGGGCGAGAAAGCCGCCGATATTTGGCAGGATGACGGATCTGCGGTCGAACATCTTCGCGTGTCGAACATCGACAAGATGATGGCATTTGATTGTGGTTTTTTTGAGCTCAGGTAGGGGCGGTTCACCGAACCGCCCGCGGGCGATTGAGGTCAATCGCCCCTACCTACTAGCCATCATGGCATATCTTTGTTTAGTTAGGCGTTATGGCTTCGGCGCCTGAATTTCAACACACGCTATCGAAAGCTGCCGGTTTCAGCGGCATGTCGCTGCACACGGGCGAGAAAGTTTCGCTGAAGCTGCATCCGGCGCCGGCCAATCACGGAATTAAATTCAAGCGCAAGGATTTGCCGGACGAGCCCACGATCGACGCCAAGATCGATAATCTCAAAATGGTCGAGCGCGCGACGACGATCGGTGAAGGATCGATGCGCGTGCATACGGTCGAGCATGTGCTGGCAGCGTTATCGGCGATGGGGGTGGACAACGCGATCGTAGAAATGGACGCGAATGAACCGCCAATCGGCGACGGAAGCGCGAAAGCATATGTCGATGTAATCAAACGCGCAGGCGTTTCGGCACAGGAAGCGTCGCGAAAATTCTTTCACGTTCGCGAACCGATGCACATCGAAACGAAAACGGGCGCAATGCTCGTCCTGCTACCGGACAACAACGGCTTGCGGATTTCGTGCACCCAAGCCGGGCCGAACAATCGTTTCACGCAATTCATGTCGACCGACATCGTACCGGAACTCTTCGAGCGCGAGATCGCGCCGGCCCGGACGTTTGTTTACTACGAAGAGGTCGAGTCGTTGATGGAGAAAAATTTGATCAAGGGCGGTAGTCTGGAAAATGCGGTGGTGGTGCGCGGCGACGCAGTCTTGAGCAAAGAGCCGTTGCGTTTTCAGGACGAATTCGTCCGACACAAAATCCTCGACATTGTCGGCGACCTCGCGCTGGTCGGCTGTCGGATTCGTGGTCACCTCATCGCGGTCAAACCCGGGCACGCGGCGAATGCAGAATTAGCTCGCGCGATCGCGAACGAACAATCGCGTCGCGACACCCTGGCGGTGCCGCGAGTTGTGCCGAAAGGCATCGGCGGCCTCGACAGCGAAGAGATCATGCAGATCTTACCACATCGTTATCCCTTTTTGATGGTCGACCGCATCATCAGCTTCGACGAAAGCGGGACGAAATGCATCGGCGTCAAATCGGTCACGATCAACGAACCGTTTTTCCAGGGACACTTTCCGGGCCATCCGGTGATGCCGGGTGTGATGCAGGTGGAAGCTATGGCGCAGGTCGCGAGTTTGTTGCTGTTCAAGCTTGCGAAAACCACCAGCCGGATCGGTTATTTCATGAGCGCGGACGACGTGAAGTTTCGCAAGCCGGTGATGCCGGGCGACACGATGTTCATTCACGCTGAGTTGACGAAAGCGCGCGGTGAGCGGTTAGCAAAAGCGAAGTGCCATTGCGTAGTGAATGACGCGATTGTTTCCGAAGGCGAATTGATGTTCACGTTTCTCGATCGATGAGCGACGTGCAGATTCATCCGACGGCGATTGTCGATCCTGGCGCGCAAATCGGTGCGAGAACAATGATCGGGCCGTACTGCGTGATCGGCCCGAACGTCGTGCTGGGGCAAAGCTGCTGGCTGCAACATCACGTGACTTTGGCGGGGCCGATGCGCACCGGCGCTAAAAATAAATTTTACGCCTACTGCTCGATCGGTCAGCAAACGCAGGACCTGAAATACGCGGGCGAGCCGACCTATCTGGAAATTGGCGATGAAAATACGTTTCGCGAATTCGTTACCGTAAATCGGAGCACGACCAGCGATGGCAAAACGCAAATCGGCAGTCGGGGAAATTTTCTGGCTTACAGCCACATCGGGCACGATTGCACCGTTGGAAACGAAGTCGTCTTTTCCAATAATGGAACACTGGCCGGACATGTGCAGGTCGGCGACAACGCGGTCATGGGCGGACTCACCGCGGTCCACCAATTTTGCCGCATCGGCCGCTTCGCCATCACCGGTGGTTGCTCGAAGATTGTTCAGGACATTCCGCCGTTCATGATCGCAGACGGAAATCCAGCCGAGATTCGCGGCGTCAACTTGGTGGGCTTGGAACGGAAAAGTTTTCCAGCGGAAAGGGTGAAGTGGATCAAGGAGGCCTTCCGCCTGATCTACCGTTCTAAATATAATACGGGCCAGGCGCTGGAAGCGGTCCGAAAGGAACTGCCGCAGAACGAAGAGGTTCGCGAAATAGTCGAATTCATCGAAAAGACCGAGCGCGGAATCATTCGTTAGCGCGACGCAATAAATTAACGCGCGCGCGGTGTCGGCGTCGCTGATACACCGCGCAAGTCCTGTTCGACACTTCTGAGCAGCGGCGCCGCGGGCGCGTCGCCGGCGATTCGCAACGTGCTGCGGATCAGATCAACGCCGCGTTTTGGCTTGTTGAGCTTCTTCCAGGCATCGGCCTCTTCGAGCACAACTCGCAGAATATCGTCGCGGCTCGAATAGCAGGTGCGCGCCTGGCCAAAGTAGCTGGTGGCTCCAGCCAGATTTCCATCACCCGCCTCCATCAGCCCGAGGTCTTCGATCATTGGACAATTGTGCGCACGTGAGGCGGCCTGGCGCGCCAGCAAGCGATACTGACCCGACCCGTTCGTAAAATTTCGCACGGCAAAATCATGATAACTTTTCCAGCTGTTGGCTTTCCCCGAATCGGCCGTCGACTCCAGCTGCAGCCAGGCTAAATAAGGCCGGTAGAGCGGATCGCCTACCATGACTGACATCCAGGAGAGCGCCTCAGTCGCGGCATAAGCGCTTTCGGCAAAGGTGAAGCCGTGAAGCAGACGGTCGTTCAGAATGTTCGGATGCGTCGTCAATTGCAGGTAAGGCTCGTAAACGTTGCCAACGCTCGCGGCCGCGCCATGGGAGACGAGTGGGCCGACCCAGTTTGCATTTCGGTCGCGCAACGTGTTCGCACTGAACGAATGGATATGCATCGCCACCGCCCCCGGCACAAAATGGAAGTCTGGGTGGGCGAATGGCCCGGCCACATTCGGATAGTACCAGCCGTAATACAGCGCGCAGTCCGTGATGGGATAACCCTCCGGAAAAATCCCGGGGACCGGACTCTGATACACCACCGGGATTCCAACTTTGTGGAGTTGCTGTGGAATTTCCGCTAGCCATTGGTCGCCTATTTCGTAACCGGCCGAGGGACCATGCGAACTATCGACGTAGGCGCGCCCCCAAAGCCCAGTTCTCTCGGCCGCAACCGAATCGATGATCATTTGTCGCACTGTTGCCACGCTGGGGGCATCCAGTCGGCAAACGAGTAGGAGCGCGACGTCATCCCATTGATCGATCGAGCGAAAACTCTTGAAATAACTATTCAGCTTCGCGCCAGAAATCTTCGGCGAGAAATAACCGAGGGTTGCAATCTCGGAATCGACCGAAGCTTCGTTGCGGCCGTCGATCGGTCCGCCGGCTGATTCGTCGCCGGGGTATGGCACAGCAGTCGGCTTAATTTTCAGTGGCATCCCTTTAATCAGGGCAACGAAACGAATCGATGTTGAGAGGACGGCGTCTTGATGTTCAGCCGTTTCGCGGATGGTCCACCACTTTCGTGATTTGAAAGCTTCGCGAAGCGGTTCGGCAATTTTGCCATCGTACTCTTCCCGAGTGATTTCCTCGTCCACCGAGCACGTGACCCCGATGATGTGATCAGATACGATGCCGCGTTGTTTTGCATAGAATCTCGCCAGCTCCGGCGAGTCCGGCGCCGATTTGTTGTAAACAACGATTGTCGAGGTCGCGAGCGGCTGTTCAGCGCGAACCTGAATCACAACCGTGAAGACGACGAGCAAAGCGAGAAATGATCTATGATGACTCATTTAAAGCGATTAGCTTTCGGAGTTGAAAGTTCGGTCGTCCGTGTTTGAAATCTTCAACAGCGCCGCATTCTCAACTCTCAACCCTCAACTCTCAACCTTTCCATGCCGGCTGTTTTGAATCTGCTGCGGATCAAAAATCTCGCGTTGGTGGAGGAGCTCGAGTGGCAGATTGCGCCCGGTTTTACTGCTATCACCGGTGAAACCGGTGCTGGGAAATCGATTATCATCGGCGCGCTCCAACTCTTACTCGGCGAACGCGCGGATAAATCACTCATTCGCACCGGGGCCGATACTTGCACCGCCGAAGCCGTTTTCACCGGCAAAGAATTGAAGAAGTTGAACCCGGACCTGGTCGAAGCCGGCGTCGAACCGTGCACGGATGATCTTATTATTAAGCGAAGTCTCTCTGCCGCGGGCAGCAATCGCCAATTCATCAACGGTTCGCCCACCACGTTGTCGATCCTGAAAAATGTGGGCGACGCGCTGGTCGATCTTCACGGTCCGCACGATCACCAGTCTCTACTCTCACCGGACAAGCAGCTCGACCTGCTCGATTCGTTCGCCCGTGCCGAAGAGCAACTCGAGGAATACAAAAAACATTTTCGACAATTGCAGACGCTGACAGCCGAGCACGCGGCGCTCAATACCGCCGAAACCGCGCGCGAGCAGGAGCTTGATCTGCTGCGCCATCAAATCAACGAGATTAATTCGGCAAATCTTGTGGCCGGCGAAGAAGAAGAAATCGAGAAGCGCTATAAACTTACCAGCAGCAGCAAACGTCTGATCGAACTTGCCAGCGCTGCAGCCAACAAACTTTCGGAAGCGGACGAATCGGTCCTGTCCCGGCTCGCCGAGACGCAACGTTTGCTGCGCGAATTGGAGAAGATCGATATCTCCACCGCGGAGATTGCTTCCGAACATGCCGCGGCCGTGGTGCAGCTGTCGGAAATCGCGCGGTCGCTCTCCGATTACGCCGAGAAGCTCGATCTCGATCCGGAACAACTCACCGCGCTCGAGCAACGTGTTTCGCTTTTTGAAACATTGAAGCGCAAATACGGCGGTTCGATTGCCGAAGTGATCGAGTTTGGCCGGCGCGCGGCCGAACGAATGCAAAAAATCGAAGGCCGCGACGCTGAACTGGAGCGACTAACGAAAGAAATCGCAGAAGTTCGGGCGCAGATGAATCGCGCCGGCGATGCGCTGCGCAAACTGCGCGCGAAAGCGGCGCCGAAACTTTCCGAGACGATTCGCAAAAACCTGCGCGATCTCGGATTTCGCCAATCGGAATTCGAAGCGAGACTAAGCCCGGTTGAGGAACCGCACGCGAATGGCTTCGATTCGGTTGAATTGCTTTTCTCGCCCAATCCTGGCGAACCGCTAAAACCGTTGCGCGCGATTGCTTCCAGCGGCGAAATTTCGCGCCTGATGCTCGCGATAAAGTCCGCGCTCGCCGCGCACGATTCGATTCCGCTTCTCGTCTTCGATGAGATCGACACGAACGTCGGCGGCGAGATCGCGCATGCGGTTGGCGCAAAGATGCGAGCGCTCGGCAACGAGCATCAGTTGATTTGCATCACCCATCTCGCGCCGGTCGCTGCAGCCGCGTCGTCGCATTTTGTCGTGACCAAAGACGTTGTCCGCGGTCGCACATTTTCGAATCTTCGCGAAGTTACCGGCAAAGCCCGCCGCGAAGAGACCGCGCGTATGCTCGGTGGCAAAAGCGAATCCGCGCTCCAACTCGCTGCCAGTTTGTTGAAAGATTCGACCGCCAAAGGCGCTAAATAACACTAAATCGAGGGGGACAACTATCTCTAAACTTTCGCGTACTTAGCGGATGATTCATTTGTTCACCGGACCGAGCGGTAGAACCACTCTGCCATACAATTCGTTCAGGACTTGCGCGAGACCGGTGTAGATCGCGGAGAAGCCGCAGAAGATTCCCTCGTAGCCGGTGAAATGTTTGAAGCCGGGACTCGCGTTCGTGAAATCGCCGATCGCGAGCAGGAAAAATAAGATCGCGAGCGTGCCGAAGACGATCTGTAATGCGTGATTGAGCCGCAGTGTCCCGATAAACATGACCAAAGTGAACAATCCCCACATCGCAAGATACGCCGCCATCGCGGTGTCGTTGGAGGCCGCGCCCCAACCAAGTTTTGTCAACACAATCAGCGCGACGAGCGAAAGCCAGAACAGTCCGTAGGAAACAAAAGCGGTGGTGGCAAACGTGTTGCCTTTTCGCCACTCCATCATGCCCGCAATGACTTGCGCGATACCACCGTAACAAATGCCCATCGCCAGAATCATAGCGTTGAGTTCGTAAAAGCCGGCGTTGTGAAGATTGAGCAGCACCGTGGTCATGCCGAAACCGAGGAGACCCAGCGGCGCGGGATTGCCAGTAATGTCGCGGGATTCGTTCATCCAATCAGTCTGGCGAAGACAAGATCGACAAGGCAATCACAAATCGGCTGGTCGGGCGCGACGGCGGAGGTTAAAAAACAGGCGTGCTGAATTACATTTGGCTCGCGCTGGTTTTGCTCGCGGTCGCGATTGGTGGCTGGAACGATCGGCTCAAGGATGTAACCGGTGGTGCGCTCGACGGCGCGAAAACGGCAGTGACAATCGCGCTGGGTTTGATCGGGATCATGGCGCTGTGGCTGGGGTTAATGCGTTTGGCCGAACGCGCCGGGCTCGTCCAACGGATCGCTTACGGATTGCAGCCGTTAATGCAGCGATTGTTTCCCGAAGTTCCACCGGATCATCCCGCGATGGGCTCGATGCTGATGAACATGGCGGCGAACATGCTCGGACTCGGCAACGCCGCGACACCGCTCGGTTTGCGCGCGATGCGCGATTTGGAATCATTGAACCCGCGACCCGGCGTTGCTTCGAACGCGATGTGCACGTTTTTGGCGATCAACACCAGCTCGGTGCAATTAATTCCGGCAACAGCGATTGCGATTTTGGCTGCGGCCGGGTCGGCCCGCCCGACGGTGATTGTCGGCACGGCATTTTTCGCGACACTCTGCGCGGCAACTGTAGCGGTGGTTTCGGCAAAATTTTTCGAGCGATTACCGATCTTTCGGCCAGTGGCAAGCGGCGAGGCTAAGAAAAGACGAGAGCGGACGGTCCGGGCCGGACCGGCAGTACAGCGCGACGCCTCTACCACAGCGCAATCCTCGGACAAATTCGCGTTCGATGATGAATCGCTCGGACAACCACCGCTCTCGCGTCCGGCGCCGTGGGGAATGGTCGCGCTGGTGTTGCTTGGCGTTTTTTTTGCAATGCTCTTTTTACGAATGGTGATGCCGGATCTCTTTCGACTGCCAATGCCGACTGACGCCGCGTTGCAAAATCCCTTTGCCCGAATGGTCAATGCCTTGTCGATCCTGGCCATTCCATTTCTGCTCAGTTTTTTCCCGATCTACGCTGCCGCACGCGGGATCAAGGTTTATGACGAGTTCGTGGAAGGGGCGAAAGAAGCGTTCAACGTCATTTTGCGAATCATTCCGTTTCTGGTGACGATGCTGGTAGCGATTGGAATGTTCAAAGGCGCGGGCGGAATCGATCTGTTGACTAAAGTGCTCAGCCCGATCCTGACTCCTTTGCATTTTCCAACCGATCTGGTACCGCTCGCTTTGATGCGGCCATTGAGCGGAAGCGCGACACTCGCGCTTCTGACGGATGTCGTGCACCGGTTCGGGCCGGACAACATCATCAGTCTGATGGCGGCGACCATTTATGGAAGCACTGAGACGACATTCTATGTGGTTGCGGTCTACTTTGGATCGGTCGGGATCAAACAGACGCGGCACGCGATTCCAGCGGGATTGCTGGCCGATCTGACCGGCGTTATTGCGTCGGTAATTATCTGCCGAGCGGTGTTGTAAAGCTTGCCGCCAGAGACAATGCCAGTCCAGCTCGGACCGGCAACTACAACAACTACAACCACTTAGATCGACATTTAAACCGTCGAGATCATTTTTCCCTACCATTGAGGGCGCGAATTCTTTATCGTCCAGGCTTTTGCAGATGATCCAGCGCGATTACTTAGTCATTGGCAGCGGTATTGGCGGGGCGAGCGCGTGCGAAGGTGTGCGCAAGCATGACAAGCGCGGCACGATTACCATCGTCGGCGCGGAGATCATGCCACCCTACAATCGCTGGTTGCTTTCGAAAGATTTTCTGCGCGAAAAAACGCCGCCGCTCAAAAAACTCGCCCACTTCGACCAGCGCTGGTTCGATTCCCACAAAATCGAAACACGATTCGCCACGATCGTAAAGCAATTCAACATCGAGCGGCGTTTGGCGGTATTGGGAAATGGCGAAAGCATTGAATTCGCGAAAGCCTGTTTGGCGATGGGCAGCCGGCCGGTGCGACCGCCGGTCGCAGGCGTGAACCTCGGGAACGTGATTTACCTCCGCACCGTGCGCGACGCGCTGGCGTTGCGCGAAATGGCCAACATTGAAAAGACCGTGATGGTGATTGGCGGCGGACTGCTGGCGTGCGAGGCGGCGGCGAGTCTTCGGATGATGAAATTGAAGGTGAGCATGATGCATCGCAACGCTTACTTGTTGAATCGCTATCTGGATTCCCAAACCGGACCGTGGTTGACCGATTATTATGCGAAGCACGGCATCACGATGTTGATCGGCGAGAGCTTGAATGGTTTCGAAGGCAAGACGGTGCTGCGAAATATCCAGACGAAAAGTGGGAACCGCGTTCCGGCCGGACTGGCCATAGTCGCTTGCGGCGCCGAACCAAACCTCGATCTCGTCCGCAATACGCCGCTTTCCGGCCCTCACGGCTCGCCGGTCACAGAATATCTCGAAACGGAGGAGAAAGGAATTTTCGCTGTTGGAGATCTGGCGTTTTATCCGGATCGCATCATGGGCGGAGTGCGCCGCCAGACGCATTGGGAGAACGCCCGCGCGCAAGGCTTGGTCGCGGGGGCGAACATGACCGGCAAAAAAAGAATTCGCTACGAACAAGTCCCTTATTTCTGGACGGAGATGTTTGATCTGCGGCTTCACTTTGTCGGAGATTTCAGCATGCAGCCGACTCGGGTCGATCTCCGCGGCACCTACGCCAAGAAAAAGTTCCTGGCGCGTTATTATCAAGGCGAGAAACTGCGCGCGATCCTGCTTTGCAATCAAACTGAGCGCGAAGTTGAATCGGCCAAAAAAGAATTGCGGCAAGCGTTGGGAAAATAGCGAGCGGTCGCTCTTCAATCGAATTGCGCCGGAATTTCCAACTCCGGATTGCTGACTCGAACAAGTTTCCAGTCCCACGGTTTGCGCGAAATTTGACGCCATCGCAGTTCGAAAGGCGTCGTCAGTGAATTCACGCGTTCCTTCACCACTGCGCCCAAGCCAGGATCGCTATCTTCGATCACAATTCTGCTGCGCCAGAGACCGACGCGGCCTCCTTTGTCGATCTTACAATTCGCATCAATCGCGTCGAGGCGAAGATGATGGCCGTAGCCCAACACCAAACGCATTCGTTCGAGGACAAGTGAACGATCATTGCCCCATTGATCAGCATAATCGGTCCCGATCAAGTCCGCGACGCGACTCCAATTTCTCTGTTCGATGTTATGCAAAAGATTTTTCGCGTGGCGATCAATCTGACGCGGTGGTTGCCACAGCCAGACGCAATACAAACCGATCGTGAGAGTCAGGACGAGTCCAGCAAACCATCCGGTCCGAAAATCAACGCGCATAAGTCAATCTGCCGTTCGTCGCAATGTCGTGCATTGTCCGCGCGTCAGGTAAATCACGAGGGCAAGTTGCCGTAAAAAGAAATAATTGCGATTGACTGGCTACTGGCCAATGGGGCATGAACCGTGCTGGTGAACTTGTTTGATTCATGCTGACGTTTGCTGCTTTTGGCGTCGCCGTTTTTGCGGTGTTACTTTGTGTCTGGTGGGCATGCTTGAACGAAAATGATTAGATAAATGCGAGGCTTATGCTGGACCAAGAAGATTTGAAGTGGATCGCGACAACTTCCACTGAGCTGAACTCGATTTTGCAACAGGTTTCGCGCTATGCGGACCTCGCCCGCAGACATCACGGCGAACATAGCTACATCGATCTGCTCGGCGAACGTGTCGAGCTCGCTTCCAAGACGGCACAATGTCTCTTTGATCGTGTAACGTCAAAGATTCTGGCCGGAGCGGCGCGGAAAACGGCCGCCGCGCGGAGAAGCGAAGCCGGATTTAAGGTTATGCCTCCGCCGGCCGCGATCGATGACGAACCGGACCGTTCCATTCGAACTTCCCGTAAAGGCGAACAAAAACGTGGATCAATTGCCGGTGCCAAGCAAGCAACGGCGCCCGGTGATAACGGCGTTCCACCAGGGGTCAGACTCAAGAATCCGCACGGACGACGCGAATATCTGCTCTTGATTGAAGACGAACCGGACGTTGCCGATCTGGCTTCAGAAATGTTGGCCGAGGAGGGCTACCGGGTCGTGATCGCGCATGATGGCTTTGAGGCTCTCAAAATCTACGAATCCATGGGCAAGCAAATTGGGCTCGTCATTCTCGATTATTTCCTGCCGGTGATAGATGGCGACGCCGTGTTTGAGGAGCTGCGCTCAATTAATCCGAAAGTAAATGTTGTCCTGAGTAGCGGCTTCGCCGAGCAAACCAAGATCGCGTCAATGCTGGCAAAGGGGCTCCGCGGTTTCATTCCGAAACCCTATAGCCGCGAGAAGTTGCTCGAACAGGTGCGTTCGACCCTGGACGCAGACCGTCAGCCGAGCCGCTAGCGAATCTGACAAGCCTCGAGCGGGGCGGGGCCTGAATCCTCTCCTCATGGCATCAATTTAGCTTCTCGAGGAGCGACGCCCATGGCTCGCATTGACGCCTTTTTCAAATTGATGGCGGAACAAAAGGCTTCTGACCTTCATCTGTCAACCAACAATTCGCCGATGTTGCGCATCAACGGCGACTTGGTGCGGGTCGATTTTCCGCCCCTGAAGAACGACGACCTCAAGGCGATGGTTTACGAGATCGCGCCCGAAGGAAAGATCAAGCAGTTCGAAGAAACGCTCGACGTCGACTTTGGCTACGAAGTGCCTGACGTGATGCGTTACCGCGTCAATTTTTTCCAGCAAAAATACGGCATCTCGGCCGCGTTCCGCTCGATTCCGTCGCAAGTGTTGACTGTTGAAGAACTGGGGCTGCCGTCGGTGCTAAAAAAATTTCCGATGCTGAAGAAAGGCCTTGTCCTGGTCACCGGCCCAACCGGTTCCGGTAAATCAACCACGCTCGCCGCGATGGTCGACCATTCGAATCTCCATCGCCACGACCACATCATCACGGTGGAAGATCCGATCGAATTCGTACACCGCAGTCAAAATTGTCTCGTTCAGCATCGCGAAGTCGGCGTCCATACCCGCTCCTTTGCCAACGCGTTGCGCGGCGCACTGCGTGAAGATCCGGACATCATTCTCGTCGGCGAAATGCGCGATTTGGAAACGATCGAGCTCGCGCTAACCGCGGCCGCTACCGGTCACCTCGTTTTCGGCACTTTGCACACCTCCAACGCCTCCAAAGCGGTCGATCGTATCATCGACGTCTTCCCGACCACCCAGCAAAACCAAATCCGCACTACCCTGGCTGAGTCGCTCAAGGGCGTCATCGCGCAGAATCTTTTCAAACGCATCGACAAACCTGGACGCGTCGCGGCCCTTGAGATCTTGGTCGTCGACACCGCCATCGCCAATCTCGTGCGCGAGGGAAAAACGCACCAAATCCCTGGCATGATTCAAGTCGGCAAGAAAAAAGGCAATCAACCGCTGGACGACGCCATCATGGAGCACCTCCGGCACGCCCGCATCTCGCCGGAAGAAGCTTACGACAAGTGCATCGACAAGAAAAAATTCCGCCAATTTTTGGCCGAACCGCCAATCGACGCTTCTGAAGAATAAATTGCGCTCATGAGAACTCCGGATCTCGACAGAATTTTATCGGCAATGCTGAAAACCTACACCGGCATTTCCGATTTAAACTTTTCGGTCGGTCATCCTCTCCAGGTCGAAGATTTTGGCGAGCTGAAACCGGTATATGTCGATCCACCGATCGAGGCATTAACTTCCCACCAGACCGAGCAGATTGCGCTCACCCTTATGCAAGGCAATCGCCGCCTCATTTACGATTATCTCACCGGCGGCTCCTGCGATTGCAGTTACTCCCTCGGTGACGAGGCGCGTTTTCGCGTGAACATTTTCCGGCAGCAGGGGCACTTTTCGATCGTGCTTCGCAAACTGCAAAGCGAGGTCCCGACGATTCAGTCATTGGGGCTGCCGGAAATTTTTTACGAGATCGCAAAGGAAAAAACCGGACTTGTTCTGGTCACGGGCGCGACTGGCAGCGGCAAGACCACGACTTTGGCGGCGATTCTCAACGAGATTAATGCGACCCAACCGGTCCACGTCGTCACCCTCGAAGACCCGATCGAGTACGTTCACCCAAAAAGCAAAGCCACTTTCAATCAGCGCGAGCTCGGACACGATTTTAATAATTATCCCACGGGATTGCGCGCCGCTTTGCGTCAGGCCCCAAAAGTCATTCTCGTCGGCGAAATGCGCGACCGCGCCACGGTCGAAATTGCCATGATGGCGTCCGAAACCGGTCACCTGGTTTTGAGCACCCTTCACACGGTCGACGCCGGCCAATCGATCAATCGTGTCCTGGGTTTGTTTTCTCTAGGCGAAGAGCAGCAGCTGCGAATTCGTTTGGCGGATTCGCTTCGTTACATCGTCAGCCAGCGCCTCGCTCCAAAGGTTGGCGGTGGCCGCCAACTCCTGACCGAGATCATGGGTCACAATTTGCGAACGCAAGAAGCAGTCGCCATCGGCGAAGGCGAACACCGCAGCTTCTACGAAATCATCGAAGCCAGTTCGCCGTTTGGCTGGATGACATTCGATCAATCGATCCTTCGCGCTTATGAGCAGGATCTGATCACCGAAGAAACGGCCGGACTGTTTGCTTCACGAAAGGGCAAAATTACTCGCGGCATCGATTTGATCCAAAAAGCGCGCGGAATCGATGCCGATCTCGATTCGGGGTTGCGTCTCGACCTTCCCGAAAACGCATTTCGTTAATTTATGTTCAGCGAACAGGAACACGAAGCAACATTTTTCGATCTGGGCGACAATACTGCCTTGGTCTGCGTCGATCATCAGCAATATCAGAAGGTCGTCGTGCCGCAGCTCATCGACATGACCTACAAGGTCCATCTCGGATTGTTTGAAGAAGACGTCTTGCTCAAACTGAAGACTTACAATTACGACGTGGTCATCGTTTCCGAAAATTTCAAGGGCTCAACTCTGCAAACGAATCCAATTCTGGCGGAATTGACGCGACGCCCGGACACGCAGCGGCGTCAACATTTCGTTGTCCTGCTCAGTCAACGTTTCGCCACCAACGATGCGATGAGCGCGTTCGTGCACAGCGTCGATCAAGTCATCAACATCACCGACCTGGCTAATTTGAAACCGGTTCTTCGGCGGGGCGTGACCCAGCACCACGAGCTTTACAACGCCTTCAACGAAATGCTCAAGAGCGTCCAGTCGCTCTAAAAGCTTTCTCCAAGATCGACAATCCCCTCGCCGTCAGCCCCGAATGGCATTTTTCTGGCTTTAACGCTGGCAGCGTGAACGCCAGATTGCTCATTCCTGTCTGCTTAGCAGGCTTAACCGCAGGGGTTTGGGCAAAGGATGACGCTTCTCTCGAAGGCGTCGTGCAACTGCCACCGCCCACAGTCGAGCGCGCCCTAAATCAGCGTTACGGCGCAAACGTTGACGCGTCGCTCACGCCGAGCAATCCGCCTGCGGCGGTTATTTATCTCGAAGGGACCTTGTCGGCCAACGCGAAACCGAAATCAGGTGACGTCGCGCAAATGGCGCAGAAAAATATGTTGTTCGCGCCGGACCTGATTGCCGTCCATACCGGAGGCGCGGTCGAATTTCCAAATCTCGACGATACTTACCACAATGTTTTTTCGTATTCGAAGGCGAAACGTTTCGATCTCGGGCGCTATCGGAAAGATGAAAAACCGGGCACCGTCGTTTTCGACAAACCCGGCGTGGTCACGGTGCATTGCGAAATTCACGATCGTATGCGCGGGACGATTTTGGTTTTAGAAACGCCCTACTTTCAAAAAACAGATTCGGCCGGCCATTATCGGCTCGATCATCTCCCCGCCGGTCACTTCACGGTCAAGGCTTGGATCAACGAGGCGAACGTGCGCGAACGCGCGATCGACCTGAAGAGCGGCGCGCGCCTTCAACTCGATTTCCCCGCGAAGTAACGGCCGCGATCTCTGTTTAATTTTGAACCTCACCAATGCGTTAAGTTTCCGAGCCAAGCTATTGCTGGCGATGATGCTGATCGTCCTGGCGATAACGGGTGCGACTGTGTATGTCGCTGAAAACAATCTTCGCTCGAATCAAGCGCGTCTTCTCAACGCTCAGTTTCAAAATCAAGTCCGCTCGCTCCTTGCCGTCCAGGATCTGCGGTCCGGCGCGGTTGCGGAGAAATGTCGCGACGTTTCGCGCTCCGTCCGATTGCGCGCCGCATTGGAAGAAAAGGATGTGGACGACCTTTACCGAAACGCGCTGCCCGAACTCCAGGAGGTTTTTAGTCCCAGAGAACCTGATGCGAACGATGGCGATCAAAAAGTCCGCGCTTCGTTCTTCCGCTTTGTCGATGTCAACGGAGAAGTGTTGTCCGCGGGCGATCAACCCGCCGGAGATGCCGATCCTCGTTCACTCGCGCAAGCTTTAGAGCCGATCAGCCTCAAACCGCGGAATCATGACGAACAAAACGTCGCATTTATTGCAATCGGTCGCGGAAATGATCCAGCGGTATTGCGTCAGATTGTGCTAACAAAAATCCACGGCTGGGAGGGCAATGATCTGGGCGCGCTCGTTTTGGGTTTCCCAATAAAACAAACGCAAACTCCGGATGGCCGCGGCGCTGAAATTAAGAGCGGGCTCTGGTTAAATCACCAATTTTACATCGCAGGCTTGAGCACCGCTGACCGTCACCTTGTCGCACAACGCGTTCAGGTCGGATTGAACCAGGGTGCTGCCGGCAACTTCCTTGTCGATCTTGAGACTGGTCCTCACTTGCTTTTTTACAAGGCTTTGCACTCAGAGGTCGCGCCGGCCTACGACGTTTGCCTTTACCCCCTCGCCCCGTGGCTCCGTGAAGCGCGAACACTTCGCTGGAGGATCATCGCCCTCGGCGCGCTCGTTCTGATCTGTGGTTTTGGGGCGAGTCTATTTTTGGCAAAGAATCTTTCCAAGCCGGTCGATCAAATCGTTGCCACTTCAGCCGAGAATGTCACTCGGCGGAAAAAAGCTGAGAAAGATTTACACGAAGTAAATCGGGAACTCGAGAAAGCGCTTATCGAACTCAAGGCGACTCAGCAGCAAGTGATCCAACAGGAACGCTTGAGCGCGCTTGGCCAAATGGCGGCGGGCATCGCGCACGACTTCAACAACACCCTGATGCCGATTCTCGGTTTCGCCGACGTCCTCCTGCAAAACGAAGCAATGCTCGACGACAAAGCGGAAACGCGCCGCTGTCTCGAAATGCTGCGCACGTCTGCCAAAGATGCATCCAGCGTTGTCAGCCGTCTCCGCGAATTTTATCGGCCGGCCGATTCCGATGAAGAATTTCCGATTGTCGATCTTGCCAAGCTGGTCGAGCAAGCGGTCGCGCTCACAGAACCAAAATGGCGCGGACTCACTCAAGCGCGCGGAATCACGGTCGACGTCCAAACCGATTTCAAAGCTTACCCGATCGTGGCCGGCGATGAATCCGCCCTTCGCGAAGTCCTAACCAACCTGCTCTTCAACGCCGTCGACGCGATGCCTCGAGGCGGTCGCGTTTTGCTTGAAACATCGATTGAAAACGAACGCGCTGTTATCCGCGTCGCCGACACCGGAACCGGCATGACTGAAACCGTTCGACGTCGCTGTGTCGAGCCGTTTTTTTCCACCAAAGGCGAGCACGGCACCGGTCTCGGATTGTCGATGGTTTATGGAATTGTCGAACGCCATCGTGGCCAATTGGAAATCCAATCCGCCGTCGGCAAAGGCACGACGTTCATCATTCGGTTGCCGCTCGCGCAGGAAATACCCGCTGCGCAATCCAACGGTGAGGTCGTCGCTAAATCAAACTCCGCTCTCAGCGTTCTCGTCGTTGATGACGAAGCACGCAGCCGTGAAGTGTTGATGGCTTATTTGCGGACCGATAATCATTCGGTCGCCACTGCGTCAAGTGGACGCGAAGCGCTCGAAAAATTTCGGCTTCGGCATTTCGATCTTGTGGTGATGGACCGCGCCATGCCGGAAATGAGCGGCGAGCAAACTGCGCGCTTCATCAAGCAAGTGAACCACAACATTCCGGTCATCCTGTTGACCGGTTTCAGCGGACAAATCGACGCGGACGGTGCAAAACCGGCCGCAGTAGATGTCGTTTTGAACAAGCCGATCACGCTCGACGTCCTTCGACACACCATCAGGAAATTGGTTCATGCGACGTAAGATCGACATCCTCAGCGTCGCGGTCGGTCTCGTGCTTGTAATCGAAACCCGCGCCGATCTGCTTGACCGTGTAAACGACGCATTGTCAATCCGCGACCCGCAAAAGCGTTTTCAGTTGCAGTTGAGCGGATTAATCGACTTTGAAGGTTACTTCATTGATCAACGCGCGCCCGCTCTGATCGAGACGGACGACAGTTTCCTTTTCAATCCGCGAGTATCGCTCTTTCTCGACGCGCAATTCGCACAGCATTTCTATTTCTTCGCGCAGGCACGTCTCGATCGCGGTTTTGATCCCTCGGATCAAGGCGCGCAGGTCAGGCTCGACGAATATTTTCTTCGCTACACGCCGCTCGATCGTCCTTGGATCAGTCTTCAAATCGGAAAGTTCGCGACAGTTGTCGGGAATTGGGTGTCCCGGCATTATTCCTGGGATAATCCTTTTATCAACGCGCCCTTACCCTACGAAAATCTGACCGGACTCTGGGACAGCGCCGCTCCCTATGATGCCGACACACTCTTTTATTGGGGGCACGTCGGCGAATACGACACAGGTGATTATTCCGACAAATACTTACGGCTGCCGATTATTTGGGGCCCGAGTTACGCGAGCGGATTCGCCGTGTCCGGATCGATCGACAAATTCGATTATGCGGTCGAAATGAAAAACTCCGCCCTCGCCTCCCGACCCGAGTCATGGGACGTCACTAATGTTGGTTTCGAAAATCCGACCTTCAGTACGCGCGTGGGTTTTCGTCCGAACGAAATGTGGAACCTTGGCGTTTCCGCCAGTGCCGGTCCCTACTTGCTTTCGCAAGCCGCCTCAACGCTCCCGCCTGGCCGCGACATCGACGATTACCGTGAGCTACTTCTCGGGCAGGACATTTCGTTTGCCTGGCATCATTGGCAGTTTTGGGCGGAGTTTTACGAAACGCGATTCGAAGTGCCTCGAATCGGCAACGCCGACACGTTCACTTATTATCTGGAAACGAAGTACAAATTCACTCCGCAACTTTTCGGCGCCGTCCGTTGGAATCAGCAACTCTTCGGCACAGTCCGAGACGGCAGTGAACGCGCGCAATGGGGCAATAACATTTGGCGCGTGGACGCCGCGGTCGGTTATCGCTTCACCGATTATCTGCAAACCAAAGTCCAATACAGCTTCAGCCACCAGGACACGACGATTCAACAAGGCGAACAACTCATCGCCCTTCAGTTGACGATCAAGTTCTAACCCGAGTCACGCGCGTACCAATCGACTTTGCGCGTCACGTACATCACTGCTGCGAGCACGATGAAAAGTGCGATGGCGCCCATCAGCAACGCGTAATCTTGCTGCCGCAAAGTGATGTAGAGAAACGTGTAAACGCCCGCCAACCCGGCGCCGATCATCAATGTTCGGACTCCGCCGCCGAGAAAAAATCGGCAATACCACGTGATCAAGATGGTCGATGCGACCGCCGCGATCAGATACGCATAACCAAATCCGATAAATTCGGAAATCGACAGCAGCAGCAGATAAAACAAGCAAAGAGCGGCGCCGACCATCAGATATTGGAACGGATGAATCTTCTGCCGCGCAGTGACTTCGAAGAGGAAAAATGTCGTGAACACGAGGACAAGAAAGAGCACACCGTATTTAATGGAGCGCTCGACGTATCGATACGCGTCCAAGATCGACAAAAACTGTGCGCCGAAAAGTGACTCCGAAACCGCGTTGGTGGTGAACCGTTCGTTTCCATTACGGCTCGTCCACGCTTGCGGATAATTGCGACCGTAATAGGAAATTTTCCACTTCGCCTCAAAACCATCCGCCCGCACCGAACGCTCGGCCGGTAAAAACGCACCGCGAAATGCCGGGTCCGGCCAGTTCGATTTCAGGGTCGCCTCGTTTTGAACGCCGAAT
The DNA here is from genome assembly GCA_003218705.1 of Verrucomicrobiota bacterium. Lineage (GTDB taxonomy): Bacteria > Verrucomicrobiota > Verrucomicrobiia > Chthoniobacterales > UBA10450 > AV40. The sequence continues at coordinate 29,424 of QHOI01000049.1, forward strand.
GGTGCGAAGTAAATTCCTTCGCTGCCGTTAAAATCGAGGGGAATTAAAAATTCCACCGGAGCGCCGATCGGTTTGTCGCCAGTGAGAGGCGCCGTCGCGCCAGTTGTATAACCGGGAACTTGCGACCCGGGAAGAAGTGGTCGCTTTGTTCCGCCCCAATCGAGCACGATTCCCTCGCGGGTTCCGCGCAAATCGTTCACCGCGATCGTGACGAAGGCGTCTTTCCATTGCACATCCTTGATGTCGATCTTGAGCGCTCCGAAATCCGGCGGCGCAAATCTTCCGGAAAGCTTCACCTGCGCCCGAAAAACGGCTGCGTCATAGATCCCGCGATGCAACGTTTGCGTCTTCGCGTCGCCCGTGACGCTCAACATTTCGGGAAGGAAATACGCATTCGCGATCGCGGTTTCTTCCACTTCCCGCCGCTCCATCTTCCCATCCGGCGCCGGCACTTCCTTCACCGCCTTAAATTTGTATTGATACGGAATCCCAAGCACAGGGCCGATCACACTTTGTTCTTTGCCCCAGGATGAAGTGATATCGGCGACAGCTTCGTTGCGTCGCTGCAACCGATCGGTCAACACGCCTGTGATCATCAAGAGCGGAATCAAGAGGATGAGAACAAGCGCCCCGACTCCGAGCAGCTTGATGATTGTGCTATGGCGCTTTCCAAATGAAGGCTGCGATTTCGGTAACGGCGGCGGAGCGGTGGTTGGGGCTTCGGGCATAACTCGAAGGTTTAATGAGAATACGGAGTCGAAGCGAAAATCTTTCAACTGACGAGAAATATTTTCGACTGGCGAGATCGTTGAATCCAAAGCAGATGCCGGCTGCATCTCAGTGAAAACAAACCGAGGTTTTCATGATCCAGGATTTCAAGTTTGCGGTCCGGCAGCTTTTCAAGGCGCCGGGGTTCACGGCCGTAGCGGTATTGACGCTGGCGCTCGCGATAGGCGTTAATTCCGCGATTTTTGCGCTGATCAACGGTGTCGTGCTGCACCCGGTCGTGCCGCTGCGACCAAGCGAAGTGGTCAACGTTTTCACCGCCCGACAGAACGCGAGCCACGATTACCGCCAGTTTTCCTACAACGAGTTTCGCGAGCTCCGCGAGGACGGTGGAGAGGTGTTTGCCAACGTTGCCGCGCTTGAGTTCGCCGTGGCTGGCATCGGGCGCGATCACGAGATGCGCCGCAGTTTTGCTTTTCTTACTTCCGAAAATTATTTCTCAATGATGGGCGTCCAGCCCTATCGCGGCAGGTTCTATAGCGCCGAAGAATGCAAACCGAACGCCAACATCGCGGTCGTGGTCGCGAGCCACGGATTTTGGAAACGCCAGGGCAGCCGCAATGATTTTGTCGGCAGCACCCTTCAGATCAACGGCCAGCCTTACGTCGTAATTGGCATCGCCCCGGAAGGATTCAGCGGCGCAAACGTACTCATCGCGCCGGACATCTGGGTGCCGATTGGCATTCGCTCACAGCTCGGTTCCGCCTTTGGCGATTCCGAAACAATGCATGATCTGAACAATCCGAAGAATTACGCCTTCAATCTTACTGGCCGCCTGCGTCCAGGTCTGACAATTGAAACAGCAAAATCGCGTCTGCCGGTGCTGGCCCAGCGGCTGAGCGCCATCCAACCAGCGGACAGCGAAGGCGCGCGTGAATTGCAGATTCAAACGCCGTCGCGATTCAGTTTGAGCACACAACCGGAAGATGACGGCCCGATCACGCTGATCGCGACGTTGCTTATGACGATGGCGGGCGCTGTGTTGCTGATCGCCTGTTTGAATCTGGCGAACATGCTGCTCGCGCGCGGCACCGCACGATCCAAGGAAATCGCGGTCCGCCTCGCGGTTGGCGCGTCACGATGGCGGATCGTGCGGCAATTGCTCTGCGAAGGATTCCTGCTCGCTGTTTGCGACGGCGCGATCGGTCTCGTGCTCAGCGCGTGGGGCAACGACGTTTTGCTTCAGCAGCTCCGCAGCCTCCTCGCATCCGTCAATTTCTCGTTCGTTGTAAAGTTGCGCCCGGACATCACCGTTCTCGGGGCGACATTTCTGTTTTGTTTACTCGCAATGATGCTCTTCAGCCTCGGCCCGGCGCTGAAAGCGACGAAAGCCGATTTGGTCAACGACTTGAAACAACAAGTCGGCGAGCCGGCGCGGATTGGACGCTTCAGCCGCTTCTTCGCGCCGCGTCACATCTCGGTCATGGTGCAAATCGCGCTCTCGCTCATGTTGCTCTTCGCCGCCGGACTATTTTTTCGCGGAGCACTGAAGGCTGCCGGACTGGATCCCGGCTTCAAGGCTGCGGGAGATTTGATCACCGAATTCGACTTTACCCTGGTCAAGAAAGAGCCAGCGGATTCGCGACGATTGATGTTCAAGATGGTCGACCGCGCGCGCGAATTGCCAGGCGTTCAGGCCGCCGTCGTCGCCACGATGTTGCCCTATTCCGATTTTACCAACTCACGCCGGATTCTTTCCGCCAAAGACACAATGCCGAGCGATCCGAAAACGCCGGACCCCAGCGTGAATTCGCTCTATACCGCAATCACGCCCGGCTATTTCGAAGCGCTCGGCGTCAAGCTGTTGCGCGGGCGCGATTTCACTCAGGCCGAATGCGAGGACAAGGATGGACGACGCGTTGCCATAATCGACGAAGAAATGACGGCAAAACTTTTTCCTAATCAGGATGCGATCGGTCAGCATGTTCGTTACACGCAGCCGCCGAAAAGCGGCGGGCCTAACGACCTGGAGATCGTCGGCGTGGTCAGCAAACATCGGCACGATGTCCAGAACGACACAATTATCTGCCGATTATTCGTGCCGTTAGCGCAGGGTTATAGCGGCGGCGTATACCTCCACGTTCGCCTCAACAGCCAAGATCGACGTGCGGTGGTAGCGATGATGCCGACCTTGCGTCAAACATTGCGCGATCTCCATCCCGACCTGCCATTGTTGCAGATGACGCCGTACACGGATTTGATGGAAAAATCGCCGAATCTTTGGATCGTCAAACTGGGCGCAATTTTGTTCGGCGCCTTTGGTTGTATCGCGCTGCTGCTGGCAGTCGTTGGTGTTTACGGCGTTAAGGCCTATGCCGTCGCCTGCCGCACCCGCGAGATCGGCATTCGGATGGCTCTCGGCGCGCATCGCAAAGACGTGTTCGCTTTGATCATGCGCCAGGGCGCGATGCAAACCGCCCTCGCCGTGTTCGTGGGGGTTCTGCTTTCATTGGCCGCCGGCCGAGTGCTTGCACAGATTCTCTACGGCGTTAGCCCGACTGATCCTTTCGCGTTGATCGCTTCAAGCCTGATGCTTGCGGCCGCCGCCCTGCTCGCTTGCTTTCTCCCCGCGCGCCGCGCGACCTACGTCAATCCGATCACCGCGTTGCGAACCGAATAACTCACGACTTGGCGCGGATTTCTGCGGCTTCGCGCATGAAGTTTCGGTTTCGAACGATCCGCGTAGGAGTTTGCCCGGATGTGTCGCTTCGGATGATCACCGAAAAGCAATCAATTAAGCGCCGTCCGCGCCAGTTAACCAATTCCTGGCTGAGACAATGCAAGCTGTGCTTCGCGCAGAGCGCGCGAAACAACTCAGCAGTCATATCCGGGCTGCGATGATGCGCCCAATCAAAAATCTTCGCTTTGATTAGGGGCTTTGCCAGCGCCTGCGGAATTCGCTCACGGAAGGAGTTGGCGTATTCGCCAAAATTGGAATGGTGAATGAATCCTTTTCCGCCGATTTTCAATTTAGTCCCCAATTCACCCAGATACGCTTCGACCACATCCTGTTTGGTATGAACGAGAGAATCGAAACTGAACACGAAATCGACTGAAGCATCGGGAATCATGGGAAGCGATCGACCGTCGTTGAGATAACAGTGGACATGCGAATCAGACGCAAACCGTTGACGACACGCTTCGATACACTCGCCAATCCGATCGACGATCCAGAGCTCACGGCAATTATCTTTCAGATAGTGAGTCCATCGACCGAAACCGGGCGCAATTTCCAAGATGGTTTCGGTCGGCAAGTGACTACGGATCCGCGGTAGAATAGCGTGCTCCCACTGCGCCGCCGAAGTTCCCCACGGCGCCGACCATTCCTCGCCCGCATCTTTCCAGTCATATTTCATTAAACAGCACGCATTCGCTTGAGGACTAGCACGAACGGCGCGGGTGAATGTGGCTGGGGGCGGAATCGAACCGCCGACACGTGGATTTTCAGTCCACTGCTCTGCCAACTGAGCTACCCAGCCGCATGCTGAAGATCGGTCATCACCCGCGCAGGAGTCGGGCGTTCACTATGCCGGATTCCGATTGCCGAGCAAGTGTCGCCGTGCAATGCACAATGAAGCATGGACAGCACACGGCGCCGACCTAGACTGCAAAAATTTCGCACGCGCTGATGAAGGCGATTGTTTTGACTTGCGACCGCTACCGGGCGGTAACCGAGCATATGATCCTGCAGTACGAAAAGCTCTGGCCGGATCATCCGTTTGTCTTTCGCGTCCCCTATCAGAAGCTCCACGGGGCGCCGGGCAATCGAGCGGAGTACGTGCAAACGCCGGCGGAAATTCGCGCCACCGTCCTCCAAATTCTCGCTCATCTGGACGACGAGGAGTGGATTTACTGGTGCCCGGACGATAAATATCCGATCGAGCTGGTAGTGGATAAGATTGTCGATCTTGTTTCGGATATCGTGCGCTCAGCCGACATGAGCGGCCTACTCTTTTGCCGTTGCAAAGCGCTCCTGCGCCGACCGGGAGCGACATTGCACCCGCAACCAAAGATTAATTCGTTCGGCGACGTTTACCTGGAGCGCAAAGGCTGGCACCAGATTTGGATCCATCAATTCCTCAGAGTAAAGGTGCTGCGGTTTTTGTTTTCGCAGATGCCGGAGCGCATCGCCTCAGCCAAGTTAATGGATACACTCAAGGACCAAGTGCCGAAGCTGCCCGAGCATCGATTGTTCGTTACCAGGGAAAACTTCGCCGTTTTCGGTGAAAGTACGCACAAGGGCACGATCAACCGGAACTGCTACGAGAGTATTAAAAGAACGAAGATCGAGCTCCCGAAATGGTTTCGAAAGCCTAACGACAAATACGTCACACTCGGCAAGTTGGAGGGGCAATCGATTACCACTCAGTCTAGGTAGCCGTATCGAGTCAGTGGCGCTCGTAAGAGAAACTCCAGCCGTTCCGCCGTCCGATCCCTGACGAATTTGCGCCAGCCTCCCACCTCGGCCTGATAGATGTGGTCGCCGTGAATCTGGGTTGCTGAATTGACTTCCTTAAATCCGCGAAGACGACGCGCGACCTCTCTGTTCTTTTCCAGCGAATGCTCTCTCACAAGCTCTTCCACTTTTTGCGGATCGACAATAATCCCGAAAGTCTTCTCGACAGCTTTGAAAATGAACGCCGGATTATCCACGAAATCTTCATAGCGAAGCAGACAAATGCCGCCGCGTTCCAAGTACCGGTCTAACTCTTTTACCCGCGCTTGGCACAACGTCGCATATTTTTCGACCTCGGCGGCGCTCATCTGCTGATGTGTCTTCCCACCCTTACTCCTTCTCCAAAGCGACACAACCACGTCCCGGAAATCGCGATACGATGCGGTTGTCTTGACGCGCTGCGAACAATACCGGTGGGTTTTGACTACTCCTTGAGGATATATGCCGCTGATTAGCTGATAGACCAGCGTGCTGCCGGAGCGCGGAACACCATAGCAGATGAACTCAATCTCAACCTCATCCACTCCTTCAAGACTCTTGTAGAAGCCGTTCGGCAACATAGCAACTTTACCTAAAATAGTTTGTACCAACTGCGAACCTACTGATTTCTCCAGAAATGAGCTACTTGTTGGTCGAAAGGTCGAGCCTATCAGACGTTGATTCTTGCCAGCGTGAGATCTGTTCTGCACAGCCGGCTATCACGGAACCAGGCGCGCTCCTATAAAGGTTGTGAATTTCGACTGGATCGTTCCTTAAATTGTAGAGCTCGTTCAAAT
>QHOI01000072.1 GCA_003218705.1 Verrucomicrobiota bacterium
GTGCTGCGCGCGGCGAAAGACGGCTCAATTGCGTTTAACACGCCGGCGGACGCGGCCAAAGCGGGAGCTGTTACCTGGAACTACGGCAATTTTATCACGTTGATCATCAATTTTCTGATTGTCGCGGGTGCAGTTTTCCTCCTTATCCGGGCCATGAATCGCTTGAAGCAACCCAAACACGCCGAACCGGTGACAAAGGACTGCCCCGCTTGTGCGATGACGATCC
>QHOI01000073.1 GCA_003218705.1 Verrucomicrobiota bacterium
TCGCACCTTGGTCGCATGCCCAATGTCCGCACCACCGCTTACACGCGGATCGAAAAAGGCGGACGTCGAAACGCGCTCGGCAAATATTTATCCGGCCGTCACGTTATAAGCGCGGCCTCCGATTGGTCGCGTTTCCCGCTCGGGACTCGCTTTCGAATCTGTAGTACGCGGGAGGAATTTATCATCGACGATTACGGGACGGCGCTTGTCGGCACCAGTACGATCGATCTTTATAAGCCGACGAAGCTGGAGATGAAACGTTGGGGGGTGCGCAACGTCGACATCGACATTCTGCAATGGGGTTCCGAGGAGCAGAGCCTCAAAGTGCTCGGCCCACGCGCAAAACATCAAACCCCTCGACGCATGATCGCCGCGCTCCAGAAAAAGAGCGTCGTTCCTGCTTCGAAGGTGGCCAGCGCTTCTAAGGAAGCTTCGGCTCGGCCCTCGTCCAGTCGCACTTTGGATTGATTAACGGCCCAGGCCGCCGATTTTCCCGAGAATGAAAATTCTCGTTGTCGGCGGCGCCGGTTATATCGGGAGCGTTTGCGCCGAGCTATTGCTCGATCAAGGCCACGGCGTCACGATTTTCGATAACCTGAGCGAAGGTCATCGTCGCGCGCTCGATCCGCGAGCTGAATTCGTCGAAGGCGATTTGATAGATCGGCAATTGATCGAGAAGATACTGGCGAAGCAACAGCCGGATGCGGTCATGCACTTCGCGGCCAACGCCCTCGTTGGCGAATCGATGCAGAATCCGTCGAAATATTTTCGCAACAACATCGCCAACGGCCTCAATCTGCTCGACGCGGTGATCTCCGCAGGTGTTGAGAAGATCATTTTCTCTTCCACTTGCGCGATCTTCGGTCCGCCCGAGCGCGTGCCGATTGATGAAACGATGACACCCCGGCCGATCAATCCCTACGGCGAATCAAAATTGGCCTTCGAAAAAATTCTCCGCTGGTATGGCGAAATCCACGGATTGAAATTCGTTTCCCTTCGCTACTTCAATGCGGCGGGCGCTTCGGCGAAATTTGGAGAAGACCATCGCGTCGAAACGCATTTGATCCCGAATGTTCTGAAGGTCGCGCTCGGACAGAAACCAACCGTCGAGATTTTCGGGACCGATTATGAGACACCGGATGGGACCTGCATCCGTGATTACATTCACATTGTCGATCTTGCCCGCGCTCACATCCTCGCGCTCAACGCAACTAAGGGTGATTTTTACAATCTCGGCACCGGTGGCGGTGCGAGTGTCCGAGACGTAATCGATTCCTGTCGCAAAATTACCGGACGTAACATCGACATCGTGGAAAAACCACGCCGTCCAGGTGATCCGCCGCGCTTAATCGCGTCTTCGGCAAAAATTAAGAGAGAGCTCGGCTGGCAGCCGCAGTTTCAATCCCTCGACGCCATCATCGAGAGCGCATGGAAATGGCACCAAAAATTTCCGCGGGGCTATGAAGATTAGAGAAAACGCCCGCGAATTTCTTCGCGAGCGCTTTTGAATCCTAATTAACTACTAACCGCTTCGGTTACGGTTTTTGCGTGGTCGTTGTGGTCGTTGTTTCTTTCTCGGTCACGGTAGGCTTGCTCAGCACGATTTTGCGGACAACCATGCGTTCGCCGTCCCGCGTATAATAGACCGTTGCGGGCAGATCTGGACGCACCGCTGACCAGGTGACCGTATGGCCTTCCGGATCAAGAATCGTCGTGTCCTTACTGTAGTAATAACGCACCGGTGCCGCGTCCGTGCTGGTGCGGAACGTGATGTAATCCGTTCCCGGCGTGTAGGTGCTGATTGTTCCTGTGCTGGTGGCGGTACTCGTCTCTGTAGTGGTCGTTCCGGCCGCAGCATCTTTCGTTGTGACTGTGGTCGAGGTTTGAGCCATCGCTGTTACGACGCCCAGACTGCAGGCCACCGCCAATATTTTCGCTAATGTAGTTTGTTTCATAGTTGTCCTCTGCTTTGGTTAACCAAATGCTCGTTGTTGTAGATGGGTTGGACTTCTCGGAGCGGCCGTTTATTCGACCGCAATCTTGTTTCGCGCTCTGCCGCACGATCGGTCTTTGAAAATTATGCAAGCGCTTCCCGGATTTCGTGATTTCCTACCCGACCACTGCGCTGCCCGGAATTACATCTTTGCGCGCTGGCGTGAGGTCGCGCGCCGCTACGGTTTCGTCGAATGGGACGGTCCAGTGCTCGAGCCGACTGATCTTTACCGCAAGAAAAGCGGCGCGGAAATTGTCGATCAACTTTTCAATTTCACCGACAAAGGCGATCGCGAAGTGTCAATGCGGCCAGAGCTGACACCAACGCTGGCGCGCGTCGTCGCCGCGCACGAGCGCGCATTTAAGAAACCGCTCAAGTGGTTCTCCATCGGCCAGTTCTTTCGTTACGAAAAACAACAGCGCGGCCGGTTGCGCGAACATTACCAACTGAACTGCGACATCATCGGCGAAAGCGATTTCGCCGCCGACATCGAACTGATTGCGCTCTGCATCGACATCTTGCGCGCCTTCGAGCTCACGGAAAAAGATTTCGTTGTTCGCATCAGCGACCGGGAGTTCTGGACCGATTTTTTGCGGCAACAAGAACTTCCGACCGAAAAATGGGAAGACGTTTTGCAGACGATCGACAAATCAGGTCGCGAACCGCGCGAGAAAACAGAGGAGAAACTTGGCAAGTTGGCCGAGCCAGTCTTCTCGATCTTCGACAAAGGTGGTCGGAGCGGAAAACTCGACCGGCTCGTGGATGGACTTGGCGCGCGGGGACTCGCCGGCTTTGTCGATGTCGATGTTCGGATTGTGCGCGGTCTGGCTTATTACACCGGCACCGTTTTCGAAGTCTTCGATCGCGCAGGAAAACTGCGAGCGATTGCTGGCGGCGGCCGCTACGACAATTTGATTAATCAGCTCAGCGACGGCGCTGTCTCGATGCCGGCGCTCGGTTTCGCCATGGGCGACGTGGTGCTGGGCGAATTGTTACGTGATCGGGCCGCGGCCCGTGAGAAATTGGAAGCGGTCGTCAAAGAGCAAAACAAGATCGACATCTATGTTGTCATTGCCAAGGAGCAACGACGACCCGACGCGCTCGAGCAAATTCAGGAGCTGCGCGATCGCGGTTACCGCGTCGATTACCCGCTCACAGCCGACAAGGTGCCTAAACAATTCCAAACCGCGGAAAACGTCGGCGCGCGGATCACACTTCTCTACGGCGATGAATGGCCGCAGGTGAAAGTGAAAAATCTTGCCACCCGCGAGGAATCGTTGATCGCCGGCGACGCGCTGCTGGACAGTGTCGCAAAATTCTTCAACCTCTCCGGTTCCGTTTGACCATGTACCGAACGCACAACTGCAATTCACTTCGCAAGAGCGACATCGGCAAGGACGCTACCCTTGCGGGATGGGTCCACGTTTCCCGCGATCATGGCGGCGTCATATTTGTCGACCTGCGCGACCGCGAAGGGATCACTCAGGTTGTTTTTCGACCGGAAGAGAACGCGCAGCTTGCAAAGGAAGCGCACGGTTTGCGGAGCGAAGATGTGATTCAAGTTTCGGGGAAAGTCGCGGCGCGCGTGCCGGGGACCGAAAACTCAAAACTCGCCACTGGCGAGATCGAATTAATTCCAAGTCAGTTGCGAATTCTCAATCGCGCGGACGATTTGCCGTTTCCGATCGATGCCGAGATCCACAACGAAGATCTCCGGCTGACCTATCGTTATTACGATCTGCGCCGGCCGGAGCTCTCGCGCAATCTGCGCGTGCGTCATCGCGCCGCCAAGGCGACGCGCGATTATCTCGATTCGCAGGGCTACATCGAAATCGAAACGCCGATTTTGTCGAAGAGCACGCCGGAAGGCGCGCGTGATTTCTTGGTGCCGAGCCGATTGGTGCCAGGAAAGTTTTACGCACTACCGCAGGCGCCGCAGCAGTACAAACAGTTGCTCCAGGTCGCCGGCGTCGAAAAATATTTTCAAATCGCGAAATGTTTTCGTGACGAAGATCTGCGCGCCGATCGGCAGCCGGAGTTTACACAGATCGACATCGAAGCTTCGTTCGTAACGCCGGACGATATTTTCGCGCTGACCGAAGGAATGCTCGCGGCGATTTTCAAAGCTGCCCGCAACATCGACATCAAAACGCCGTTTGATCGGCTGACGTATCGCGAAGCCGTTGGTCGATTCGGCAGCGACAAACCTGATCGCCGTTTCGGCGTTGAACTCGTGGACGTGAGCGACGATTTCCGTGCAAGCGGTTTCAAAGTTTTTCGCGGTGCGCTCGATGCTGGCGGGGTGGTCAAGGCGATCAACGCGAAAGGTTTTGCAGGAATCACGACCGGACAGATCGAAGAGCTGACGGAAACCGCGAAAGTTTTCGGCGGAAAAGGGCTCGCATTCATCAAGGTCGAGAATGGCGAATGGAAATCGCCGATCGTGAAATTCTTTAACGACGCCGAGAAAGCTGCGCTGAAGTCGAAATTAAAAATCGAGGAAGGCGATTTGATTTTGTTCGGCGCCGATAAATGGGAGATCGCCTGCGAAGTGCTTGGGCGGATCCGGTTACGCGTTGCGGAGATCCAGGACTTGCTTAGCACCTCTGTTAAAGGCCAGTCCGGTCCGCCAGATGGACGGACTCGTCCCGCGGCGAGCTCGGACATCTGGGACTTCCTCTGGGTAACGGATTTTCCGCTGATGCAATGGAGCGCGGAAGAAAATAAATGGAATGCGGTGCATCATCCGTTCACCCGACCCAAATCTGAGGACCTTTCGCTCCTGGACGATAGGAACAAATTTTCCGAGATCCGTGCGGAAGCTTACGACGTTGTTCTCAACGGCGTTGAGATCGGCGGCGGCAGCATGCGAATCCATGAGCCGCAGTTGCAGGAAAAAATGTTCGAGGCGCTCGGCGTCGGCGCGCAAGATCGACAATCAATGTTTGGTCATTTGCT
>QHOI01000074.1 GCA_003218705.1 Verrucomicrobiota bacterium
CAAGGCCGTTGCGGGCGGCGGCGGCCGCGGAATGCGCGCGGCCCACAACGAAACCAGTTTAATTGCTGGATTTCACAGTGCGCGTCTCGAGGCAGACAAAGCGTTCGGCAACCCCTCTGTTTACATCGAGAAACTGATTTTGAATCCGCACCATATCGAATTTCAAATCGTGGCTGACCGTCACGGTCGGGTGGTGCATCTCGGCGAGCGCGATTGTTCGATTCAGCGCCGCAACCAAAAAGTGATCGAAGAATGTCCGTCACCGATCGTGACTCCGTCGCTGCGGAAAAAAATGGGAAATGCTGCGGTCAAGCTCGCCAAATCCGTCGGCTACGAAAACACTGGCACGATCGAGTTTCTGGTCGACGAAGATCGCCGTTTCTATTTCATGGAAATGAACACCCGACTTCAGGTCGAACATACGATCACCGAAGAAGTATACGGCTGCGATTTGGTGAAGGAACAAATCCGCATCGCTGCCGGTGAACCTTTATCGCCGCACGTCGCTCACGCTGTGCCGCGCTCGCATGCGATTCAATGCCGGATCAACGCCGAAGATCCAGCCAGCAATTTTCAGCCGTCGCCCGGCCGGATTACTTTTTACTACGCGCCGGGCGGTCGCGGCGTGCGGATCGATTCGCACGCTTATACCGGTTATGTAGTGCCGCCGTATTACGATTCTCTGATTGCAAAAATAATCACAATCGGAGCGACGCGGAATTCAGCCATCGATCGCATGCGCCGCGCGCTCGACGAGTATTACGTCACCGGAATTAAGACGACGGTGCCTTTTCATGCCGCGATCATGCGCAGCGGTGCGTTCCGCGAGGGCAAATACGACACCGGTTTCGTCGAGCGGATGATGAGCTCGGAGGCTTTTGAGCTGAAGCCGCCGCCGGTGCGGCTCCACGAATAAAAACTTTGCGAAATCTAACCGATTGCCGCCTCTACGGTATTCTCGATCTCGGTTATGTCAGTATGGCCGATCTCGAACGTGTGGCGAAGGCGATGATTGACGGCGATGTCGATCTTGTCCAGCTGCGCGCAAAACGCCAGTCGGTCGAGGAAATTGTCGATCTTGCCGGTAAATTGCATGAGATCACGTCGGCGGCTGGAGTTCCGTTAATCGTGAACGATCACGCGGAAGTTGCGGCCAAGGTTCCAGTGGAAGGAGTTCATCTCGGCCAGGACGACGACTCGCTTGCGCACGCACGCAAGAAAGCTGGCCGCCACATTTTCATCGGAAAATCGACTCACAGTTTGGAGCAGGCGGTTGCGGCGGAACGCGAAGGCGCGGATTACATCGGGTTCGGTCCTATTTTCGCCACTCCAACGAAGCCGGATTATCAGCCGATCGGACAGACGGGTATCAAGCGGGTCCATCACGAAGTCACGATCCCGATTTTTTGCATCGGCGGACTAAAGATCGAAAATCTCGGCCAATTAATTGCCACGGGCGCGCGACGCGTTGCCATTGTTTCCGGATTGCTTAAAGCGTCCGACATCGCGAAGTATGCGCGCGCATGTAAAGCTCTGTTAAGTCCCGAAGTCTGATGTCTCTGCTCGTTGTTGGTTCCATTGCGCTCGACACCGTCAAAACGCCGGTCGAAGAACATGGCGATTTGTTAGGCGGTTCGGCATCGTACGCGGCCGCAGCCGCGAGTTATTTTTCGCCGGTCCAATTGGTCGGCGTCGTCGGCAGCGATTTTCCGCAAGCCGAGTTCGATTTTTGGAAATCGCGAAAGATCGACAGCGCAGGTGTGCAGCGGGTGGACGGAAAAACCTTTCGCTGGTCGGGCGAATATTCGTGGGACTTGAACACGCGTGAGACGCGTTCGGTCGCCCTCAATGTCTTCGAAAATTTTAAGCCTGAGTTGCCCAAGTCATATCGGCAAACCGATTTCGCTTTGCTGGCGAACATCGCACCGCCATTGCAAGCGCATGTGCTCAAACAAATGGATAAGCCGCGCTTCGTTGTCGCTGACACGATGGATCTTTGGATCGAGACCACGCGCGCCGATCTCGATGCGCTCCTGCCGCAGGTCGATCTTTTGATCCTGAACGACAGCGAAGCGCGGGAAATGACGAAGGAGACCAGTTTGATTAAAGCCGGCCGCGGGATTCGCAAAATGGGTCCGCGTTATGTCGCGATCAAAAAAGGCGAGCACGGCGCGCTGCTTTTTGGCGAAAACGAATTTTTCAGCTGTGGCGCGTATCCGCTCGAAGATATTCACGATCCGACCGGGGCAGGGGATACATTCGCGGGCGGGATGGCCGGCTATTTGGCCGGGAATGTGAAGAAGGTGACCTTCACCGATCTTCGGAAAGCAATGATCTACGGCAGCGTGCTCGCGAGTTTTTGCGTGGAAGCATTCAGTCTCGAGCGCTTGCGCAATTTAACGATGGATCAAATCAACGAGCGCTACGAAACGTTCAAACTGATGAGCCAGTTCGAAGTGCCGGAGACTTAGAGCGAAACGGACCTTGCACGTTGGGTTTGATCTTGCCTTTGATTTTTCGAGGGCGTTAAATCTTTGCTGCGTTGCTGGAGATTGAATTGGGAAGAAAGGAAGAGTGTGACCACGCGATGTCTTTTTGTTTGCACTACGCTGCTGCTGTTTGCCAACGGCGCGTCCGGCGACGGCGTTTACCAGCATACCAGAGACAGGCGGACGCTCATCTGGAACAATTATCCGAGACGAGATGATGAGCCGACGTGGTCGGGCCAGCGAGACTCGAACGGATTTGCCACGGGATATGGCACGTTGACGTGGTATCGAGTTCAGCGAGCAGTCGTGACCGGCTCCAATATTCCGTCCTCTAAAGGACGCACCGTCGGTGCCGTCGTCATCGACCGTTATTCCGGCAAAATGGTCCGCGGGAGATTTGATGGGCCCGTGGTTAATGTCGACGCGAGCGGGAAAATGTTTCACGGCACGTTTGTCAAAGGGACCAAAGCCAATGACTGGATGGCCGGACCGCTGCCGCGCACGGATCAACAATTGAATGAACGTGTTTCCAAAGGCGGAGTCAACGCACAGCCGCCAGCCGAAGGGCCACCGCGTTTTGCAACGGCGGCATCAATTCGACCGTTCACACCTGCGACTTCAGCACCTGCGCCCTCAACACCCGCGCCTTCAACACCCGCACCTTCAACTCCGCCAGCCGTCGAACCTGAGGTAAAGAGCCGCATGATAACGGACTTTAAGGAACAAACCCAAGCTGTTTTGTCTCGAGTAGGCGATGCGACGGGGAATTTTCGCGAGATCGACCGACTCAATTCGGTGCAGCAGTTGCCACCGCCGGTATCGGAAAGTGTGGCGTCGCTCGTCGATCGGGCGCGTGACTTTCGGGCCAAGGTCGGATACGAAACTGCTCTGAGCGAATGCCGAAGCGAGACTGAAACAGTTGACGCGCTGTCAGCGGTTGATCAGGGCACACGTAACATTGCCGGCAACGACGCTTCTGCGGCGAACTCGGGACTAACCGATTTTCTGAAAGATAATCCCGAACCAACGGTCGATACTCAGAGACCGCTGTGGCGTTATCTGACTTCAATGCGGTTGTTGTGCAGCCGATTAGAAAAGGAGGCTGAGATCCACTTGGAGCGAGCAAGAGCATTTGCTTCGGCAGGCAGAACGGGGGACGCCATCCGCGAATATCAGGAAGCTTATCGGACATTCCCGAATCCGGCTACAGCCGAAAAGATCCGTCAACTCCGGAGGAACGGTCTCGGGTTGTGAAGAAACAATATTTCTTCGCCTACCTTTTTGTCAGAGCAGCAAGAGGACTTGCTCTGCTTGTGATACTGATCGGGGTCGGATTTTGCGTACTGCGATATTACCAAGCCAGCATTGGGGCCGACGCGGTCGCCTATCAGCGTTCGCCCCATCTCCAACAGGCACTCGATAGATTGAAAGCAGCCTTTTTGGCTACCGAACAGATTATCGACTCGTTTAATGCCGGCAATCAATCAAAGACACCGAATGTTCGGGCGCCACGTTTTCCACTGGTGATTGACTCAGACGACGATTTTGCCCGAATTAGCGCCGAGCTCTCCAGGCTCGACCATGAACGCCAACAGTTGAAAGAGTCAATTGTGAGTCGGTTTGAAACTTTGGTTAAGAGCATCGAGGAGAAACTTCATGCCTACGCAGCCGTGTTGCAGTCGTCGCCGTCGCCAACACCCGCAACCACTCAAAATTTCATCTCCAACGCGACGCCGACGCCGTCGCCGATGTCTCGGGAAGAATCTTTGTTTTCATCCCAGCTCGCCAGTTCCGACGCGAATGAGCGGAGCGCAAATCTGAAGGAGCGAAAGGAATTTCTTAAAGTGCTCGCGACTAGGGCCGAGAACGCCGATAATCGGGTGATACTTGGCGAGGCTGCAGATCAACTTGAACGATTGGCCAAGCTGCTGCCGGAAAAATTCGAGGTATCAACCGCGGCACAACCGGATACGTCGACAGCCTCCTCGAAGGATCCACGAGCAGAGCACCACGGCAAAGTCTTGCTCTCCGAGCGCGTTGCTCGGCAGCTAGAGCAGCTTCGCGGCGGAGTCCGCCAGATGTTGCTTACATCATGGACTCTTGATGATACCTTCGAGCAGGTAGCCAACCTTGATTCGGCCGAGCGCGACAAGTATCGCGCAGCGATTTTGGCACAAAAAAGCGTTTGGCTGTCAGCAGCTTCGCGGATCGTAATTGGATTGCTTGCTACAGGTCTTGTCAGTCTTCTGATAGTCGTCTTTGCCGACCTCGTTCGGACTCAACTTGATACCGCAACCAGCACCGGCACCGTGGCTAATGCGATTAATGCGCTGCGTGGATCGGTGGCACACTTGTCGGAAAGCGAACCGACGATCACGGCTGAAGAAGAAACGCCGGTCGAGGGCGGATCCTGAGAAAATCCGGCCGTCTTTTAGTTAGGCAAAGCGCGCCCGAGAGGATTCGAACCACTAACCTTCTGATCCGTAGTCAGATGCTCTATCCAGTTGAGCTACGGGCGCCCGTAAAGAAGAGCCGCTAATTTGCGGAGGAAGCGGATGCCGTCAACAAAGGGCTAGATTCTTGTGCGTAATGTCGCGTTGGTTGTGCGGCGAAGTCTGACACTCGCTTGAAATTCACATTGACCATCGAGAGACCGTTGTCAGAAAATTCTTCTGTGTGCGAAGTTTCGCACACTAAAATTCCGCTCTAATGCGTTTGCAAAGAGGGAGGATCACTTATGACGTCGCACAAATCGGATAAATCGCCAAAGATCGACAACCATCACATCAGTCGAAGAAGTTTTCTCGGCACCACTGCCGCTGGTAGCGCGGCGTTGTTAAGCGGCGGCCTCGCCACGCTTTTCAAAGACAGCGCGCTTGGCGGAAGCAGTTTTCCATTTGTCGAAGCGACGATTCCACAATTGCAAGCGGCCATGACGAACGGCCAGCTCACGAGTCGGGATCTCGTGCTCGGCTATCTCAAGCGTATGCAATCACTTAACCCGACATTGCACGCGGTAATTGAAACTAATCCGAACGCGGTTTCGATCGCGGCTGGTCTCGACAATGAGCGCCGAGCCGGTCATGTCCGCGGCCCACTCCATGGCATTCCGTTG